>CAZMRM010000198.1:0-7415 GCA_964568515.1 uncultured Chitinophaga sp.
TGGGTTTTGATTGTTGCCTTGTGCCTGTGAATTGGATTTAAATTGTGCAGAGAAAATGTGCTCCGAATTATTTTTAAATGCGGGTAAAAAAACATTCGCATAGTTTGTTTGCAATGCATATCCGTAAATTCCGGTACCGCCTTCGGCCGGGGAAATGGCCTCTAATGCTTTTTGAGCGGCCAATGGATAATAAGCCGTTTGATTCAATGGCAATGATGCACGTGTTAAATATACTTTTGACAATAAAGATAACGCAGCTCCTTTGGTTGCTCTTCCCACATCAGGGGCACCATAAGTATTGGGTAATACTTCTGCTGCTTCTCTCAGATCTTTTTCAATTTGTGTATAAACAAGAACAGCGGATGATTTTTCAACGGCATAATCCGAAGATGTAACGGCTGTGGAATTATAATCCAATACCAAAGGAATATCGCCCCATAAGCGTACAGCATTAAAATAATACAAGGCTCTTAAAAATTTTGCTTCTCCTAACAACCTGTTTTTTATGGTCGCATCAAAACTGATATCCGGAATTTTAGCCAGTGCAACATTTGCTTTTTTTATAGCAGCATAATGTTGTTGCCACAATTCATATACACGAAGATTGGAGGATGAATGCCCCAGTACAGATAACGAACGTACATCCGGATTGGTGGCACCGGGACCGGGATCCACATCATCCGTTGCCATATCCATCCCGGTACTGAATAATGTATTGTAAGGAGTCTGAACAGAATTTCCTCCGGCGTTCAGAAGAAAATAGATAGAGTTTACTGCATAAATTGCATCATTCTGTGTTTTGAAAAAGTTTTCTTCCGTAATGATGGATGCAGGCTCTTCTTTTAAAAATTTTTTGCAGGAAACAAATGAAATAGTAGTGATTGTGACTGCGAGTATATAGGTTATTTTTTTCATGATTTCTTTCATTCAACTGATTAATACTTTAAAAAGTAACGGTTACACCACCTAAGATGGTTCTGCTGTTGGGGTATACACCCTGATCAATTCCTTTATTGATCAATGATTGACCAGTAAAGCTTACTTCAGGATCAAAACCGGTGTATTTGGTCCATGTTAACAGGTTTTGCCCCGATAGATATAATCGTAAGGTTTTTATTTTTGCTTTGTTTGTCAGTTTCACCGGGAAGGTATAACCCAATGATACATTTTTTAAACGGGTGTAAGAGGCATCCTCAATAAAACGATCGGATATGGTGATGGCGGGATCCTGGTAGGGTGCCTTTACATCCTCATTGGTTCCGTTCCATTCTTTCAGAAAATCTTTGGTTGCATTCACATATCCGGTCCCCAATTCGAGACTACCCCTGTTGGAATTATAAAGCTTGCCACCAATGGATGCCTGAAAGAAAACAGTTAAATCAAAACCGGAATATTTAAAGGTGTTGGTTAAACCAATAACAAGTGGTGGTGTGTTTTTAATAAGAACACGATCGTAGTCCTGTGTTATTTTTCCATCACCATTCAGGTCTTTGTATTTTTGTCCGCCTATCCCTTTCTGTGCCTGAGGCGTTAATGCAGCATCACCGTCTTTTATCAGTCCGTCGGTTTGATAAACAAGGAAGGATCCCACAGGAGCCCCGATCTGTAAAACAGATGGTTGCTGAATGTTTGGAATAACCTGTGTAATGCCATTTCCAAGATCCAGTACTTTATTATTATTTTGAGATAAGACAAGTGTCGTGTTCCAGCCAAATCTGCCTGTCAGATTTTCGGTGAAAACAGCCAGTTCATATCCCTGGTTTGCAACTACTCCGATATTTTGATAAACAGTCGATGACTGACTGGGATTGATTAATGGATCGTGGAAAGACAAGCCTGAGGTTCCGGAGACAGGAGCATTTAATAAAAGGTCACTTGTTCTTTTGTAATAATAATCTGCAATGATGCTGATCTTATTTTTAAAAAGACCTAAATCAAAACCAAGATCACCTTGCGTTGTTTTTTCCCATCCCAGGTTAGGATTGGATACTGTTGTGAAACCATAACTGGAAACCGTGGTATTTGAAAAATTATAGCGGAAGGAACTCAACTGGGCAAGAGAAGAGTATGGAGGGATCGATTGATTTCCGGTAATACCAATACTTCCTCTTATTTTTAAGTTGGTCAATGATTTGATCTCTTTTAAAAAATCTTCATCATGTGCGTTCCAGCCAACAGCTACGGATGGGAAATACCCCCATTTGTTATCCGGGCCAAACCGTGAAGATCCATCGACACGCAATGTCAATGTCAACAAATACTTTTCTCTCAAACTATAATTCACTCTGCCCAGCCAGGAAGCCAATGACCAGTCACTGGAAAAAGATCCTACAGGGCGGGTTGTTACTCCCACTCCAATGTTGTTAAATGTTAATATGTCGTTTGGAAAACCTGCAGCTGCTGTTAAGGATCCTTTTGTAACAGAGCGCTGTGCTGTGAACCCCCCCAGTATATTTAGTTTATGAATGTTTCTAAAAATGGTTGAATAATTCAGGGTATTTTCATTGAGCCAGTTGGTGGTGAATGAACTGCCCACCGCTGCTGAACCGCCCAATGCCAAACCTTCGGCTGTTGATTGAGGAAGATACCTGTTTTGTTTATTATCAATTACGTCCACCCCCACAAGTACACGTGCTGTCAGATCTTTTGTGATCTTATAATCACCGGATGTGGTTCCTAACAAACGGTTGGTTCTGGTTTCGTTGATCTGATTTACCAGTGAGTTAATAGGATTTGCCAAACTGGACTCAAAGGGACTGTTGACAACAAATGATCCGTCATCCCTGTAAACCGGTAACGATGGTGGTGTTAAAAGCAGGTTGGTAACCACTGCTTGCGGCGCTACCTGCGCTTTGGAATTGCTCGCATTGATATTGGCACTTAATTTTAATTTTTTACTGTAATCATGATCAATGCCTACGCGGCCTGCATACCTTATAAAATCGGTGTTGATTAAGGCGCCTTCTTGCTTGAAATAATTTCCTGAAATGGCAAAACGTGTTTTATCAGATCCGGAAAATATGCTAAGATTATGACTTTGAACCAATCCATTGCGGAATGCTTCTTTTTGCCAATTGGTTCCTTCTCCCAGTGTATCCAATGGATAGCCGCCTAATTTTGCATTTGTAAGAATGTTTGCATTGTTATTGATAAGTGTTCCCAGTTTTCCGGAATTGATAGCAGCAGCTTTTCTTAAGTTCCACCATTCACCGGCATTTAATACAGGAATGGTGCGGATAACAGAAGAAGCACCGACATAGCCATCATATGTGATGGAAGACTGGTCTCTGCTTCCTTTTTTAGTCGTAATAATTACGACACCGTTGGCTCCACGACTACCATAAATAGCGGTGGCGGATGCATCTTTTAATACATCAATCGATTCGATATCATTTGTTGACAAGGAAGATAAAGGATTTATTTTGGGACCATCCGTTACACCGGCATCCACCACACTATAATCATTATTAATAGGAAACCCGTCAATTACATATAAAGGATCACTTCCTGCTGTGATGGAGTTATTTCCTCTTATCTGAACACTTACACCACCACCGGGCTGACCGGAGGTTTGTGTAACAACTGCTCCTGCAACTGCTCCTTGCAGTAACCGTTCTACAGAGGCTACCGGTTGTGCTTTTAATTCTGCCGGAATGGAAGAAATCGAGCCGGTTACATCTTTTCGTTTTTGTTCACCATAACCTACCACTACGATTTCTCCCAATACATTGGAGGAGGAAAGTACAATTTGTAGTGGCTCACCTTCTTCAAAAATTTCGATTTCTTTCTGTTCGTATCCTACACCATTGGCTATAATTGTAAAAGGAAGAGATTTGGTTGTCTTCAATTCAAAATTGCCATCCAGGTCGGTTGTTGTTCCAATGGTGGTTTCCTTAATATGAATAATGACTCCAACCGCCGTTTCTTTTGTTGCTCCGTCAATGACTTTTCCTTTGATAGTGGTTTCCGTTTGTGCATGCAAATGAATGGACATAAAAGTAAATGCCAGCAACAGCAATAGCTTCGTTCGCGTTTTTAATAAAAATGACATAATTTTTTTTGAGTTTGTATTTGAAATAAATAATTAGGATAATGAATTGCTTTAATATAAGTAATCAACAGCAACAGGCCTGAAACAGGTATTTACAGGGGATTATCTTTTCCGGATAAATCAAAGTTGTATGCATTTCAAATGAGATATTTGGTTAATTCGGATGCAAATATATATAAAATTACATAATATCTATATATTTAGTAGATTATTTTAAAAATAATTCATCCCGGTTTTAAACCGTCCATAAAAATTAGCTGATTTTTAGCTTTTTATGCTGTTATATTTCCGGTACCATTATAAAGAAATCATGAAGAACATTATCTCAAAAACAGAGGAACTTTATCCCATCATCTGCGGGTTTATTGAAGATGAAGGAATAACTGATAACCCATATGGATTGTTGGAGGGTAAAACCGGTGCGGGACTTTTTTTATACCAGTATGCACTTCAGCATCCTGAAAAGAAAAAGGAATGTTATTTAAAAATCAATCGTTTAATGGATAAGGCATTTGATTACATCAGCGAAACTCCTGATATAAGAACAAGTTATTGTGAAGGACTGGCAGGCATTCTTTGGCTGGTTCAGTTTTTTCGTAATCAGAAAGTTTTGAGGATGAACAAAGAGGATATTCCAATGGATATTGTTTATCAATTAAGTGAGTACAGTGTTTTTGAAACAACACAACAACAGAATTGCGATTTTTTGCACGGAGGCTTTGGATTCTGGGCCTTTTTACTGGAATCGGCAGATTTGTCTCAGAAAGAAAAATTCATTGGAATGCAGCTTCAGGCATTGGATAAGATTAAAATAAAAACCAGTGCAGGGTGCAACTGGAAAATTGATTTGGAAATTTATCGGGCTGGTGACAAAGAAAAAGAAGAACTGGATGTGCACACTACCACTCATCTTGGATTGGCACATGGGATCAGTTCGATATTAATATTGCTTGCGAAAACAAAAATTCAGGGATATTTCGAAAAGGAAACTGAAGAACGGATACATGAAGGATTATCACATCTGAGGTCATTAAAGAACAATGTTGCTGATTCCGGTTATGTGTATCCTTCTGTTGTTATCAATGAGGTAGCTCAGAGCGATGGGCGTCTGGCCTGGTGCAATGGTGATTTAGGGGTGGCACAAGCTTACTGGATGGGGTGGAAGGCAACCGGTGTTAAAAGTTACAAAGAAGAAGCATTACAAATAATGAATGCCGCACTTCAACTGGAAAAGGAAAATACAGGAGCCGTTGACGCAGGTCTTTGTCATGGTACTGCCGGAATAGCACAACTGTTCCGCCGTTTTTATTGGGAAACCAATGAAAAACAATTTGAAATGGCTGCCGATAAATGGATAAATTTTACATTAGAGATGGCAGCTTATCCGGATGGGATAGCCGGCTACAAAACATATAGTCCTGAAATATATGGCGGCCCCAGAAAAGAATTCGGCTTTCTTTCCGGGGCAAGCGGAATAGGGACAGTACTTTTGTCGGCATTGACTACAACGCCAACCACCTGGGATCGTGTATTGCAAATTTGTTAAAAAAACGAATCGGCGGTATTTAACCGCCGATTCGTTTTTTCAGGACCAGCTGAGAATGTTATACTGGTGGATAATCATTGCAAATTTGCGGATAACTTACACAGTATGTAGGAACATTCCGTGTAATCATCGTTTGATTGCCTCCAATGGTTTCCATTTTTTTTCTGGTCAATACGCTCACTGTTTCTTTGTGAAGCTGTATTTTTTTCTTCGCCTTTTTCATGACTGTTGTTTTATCCCGGCACTTAAACTGCCGGCACATCATTACAGTGAAAAGGATAACTCGGACAATGATAAATAGTACCTCTCGTTTTGGATAAATAGGGAGTGGAATCTCCACCACCAACTTTTGCCATTTTTTGATCAGAAAGGATGCTCACCGTTTGTTTGTGAAGCGCTAATTTTTTCTTTGACTTTTTCATGGTATTGATAGGTTTAAGATGAGTACTGCTTGTTGCACCGTCAGCAGCTTAACGCAATCATTCCGGAATAATCATAGTAAATGTATAGTGCAGCTTCACTTTTTAATTATACAATTACACCACGTTCAATTAAGAATGGTTGAACGGTTGCCGTCAAATTTTAATGGTAGGTTGCAAGAAGGTAATAATTTATGATGACTAACAGTAGAAGAATTGCCACATTACTTTGTTTTGCCTTTCATCTTTTTGAATGCATTGCTGTCCGGAACTTCTGTTATTATTTTAAGCAATACATTATCACGTATATAAAAAATAATGGGAGGATTGGGAAATTTAGGTTCCGGCACAATGAACTTTTGTGGAAAAGTGGCCCACTCATAATCGATCATTTTAAAAGGCGAGGCATCTTTAAATTCCAGGATATAATTTTTTTTAGCATCTGTTTCTCCTGCTTCTGAACCAAGAACAATTAAATCATCAATCAGCTTTTCTTTTTTTAGTTGTAGCGCTTTTCCGGTAGCTTCTTTACAATGAGAACAACCGTAAGCAATCATTAAAATAAGTTGATCACCTTTTACTTCTTCTTTTATATAATTGTGTAAGGGAGTATCCGTAATATTTTTTCCGATCAGGATACTTTTAAAAGCATGTTGTGCATACAGCTGAAAGCCGGCAATAAAAAATATTATAAGTAAAGTAAGGGACCGGAATGTTGTCATGTATGAAAAAGTAAAAACAGCTGATGCACATGCAACAGCTGCTATATTTTTAATTGAATACGATTCTTTTGAATACATTATTTTCAGCAGAGCTGATCTGAACAAGGTATACTCCTGCAGCAAGGTGTCCTCTTTCAATAATTACCCCGCCATTTCCCGATTTTGTTTGAAACATTTCCTGCCCAACACTGTTCAGCAAACGAATGCTATAATTTTGATTTCCAGGTATGCGAATCTCAAAACCGGTACTTGCAGGATTTGGAAAAAGTTGAAAATCAGCAGCTGCTGATGGTTGATCAACAGAAGTAATTTTATCAAGACTGAATTGATTAAAGAATCGCCAGATCTCCCTGCTTGCATTAAAATCTTTGTTGGTTACCTGACCGGGAATATTGATCGCAGAACCCGGCCAGCTATGACCTCCATTAATAACTTTATACAACTCTACTGTAGTTCCGTTTCTTCCGTTATTAAATACTACGTGTTCAACTGTTGAGTTATCATTTGTATTGGTATTAGGAAGAGTGGTTACAACAGGTGCTGAACAGTTGTTTAGTTTCGCCCAAAAATTTACAAGCGTATCAATATTTGTAGAATTAATAATACCACCATTCCCATTATAGGAAACGGTGTTATCTGCGGTACCATGGATTTCCATCACTGGAGTGGGACGCGTC
>CAZMRM010000199.1:0-3067 GCA_964568515.1 uncultured Chitinophaga sp.
GACTTGAACCCGCACGATCGCAATGGTCACAGGATTTTAAGTCCTGCGTGTCTACCAATTCCACCACCTGGGCATTGTTTTGTGGCTATCTTTCCTTAACTGTCAGGGAAAGAGCTTTAAAAAAACGCCCTCTCTGTTGATGAGAGGGCCTTTGAGAGCGAAAGACCGGTCTCGAACCGGCGACCTCGACCTTGGCAAGGTCGCGCTCTACCAACTGAGCTACTTTCGCATGATTTAGGATTGCAAAAGTAAGTATTTTTTTGTCTTTGCAAAATTTTTTGAAAAAAAAGTTTGCCCCACATTTTTTATGTCACAATCCCGGTTTTAATCACTTGAGACTGATGATTTAACAATTTTAAATAGCTCTCTTCCGGCTATCCATTTTCCTCATCCTCTCATTACCACATCTTTTATTAAATCCGTTTAGCATTTCCGCTGCCGGATGGTGATGTTGAATGCATAAAAAAAAGTAAGTGGGTTTCACTTACTTTTTTAACAGCGACTCCGGCTGATTATTCTTTCACTAATTTTTGTACATGTTCACCAACCGTTACTACATAGAGTCCGGATGGTAAACTGCTGATGTCAATTACTGATGTTGTTTGTATCAGTTGTTTTTCCAGAATAACGGCACCCAGCATATTCACGATTCGCAGGTTTGCTTTTTCTGTAAGTGTCGTTTCAACTGTCAATTGATTTTTTGCCGGGTTAGGATAAAGGTATAAGGTTTCCGCTGCTGCATCATCTTCAGGAACGCCCGTCGGTATTTGCAATGCACAAGGTGCAATACCGGCAAATGTATTTCCGCATTTTACATCTTCATTCACATCCCAGGTCATTAAGCAGGTCATTTCCGGATAGGATTTGGTTAAGGTATATTTCCAGCCATTTGGTCTGGGAATAACACCTCTGATGTATTTAATGGCCTGGCAAACAATTTCAGGTGTTACATAACCGCTGGCAACACCACTGCATGCCGGTAAGCCGATACCTACTTTGCTTGCAGGAAGTCCGGAAAATACACCTTTGCCATTCAGTACCGTAAATCCTTTAATAACTGTTTCGGTCATGGAGACCAAGAAATCGCCGGTGCCTTCTTTATATTCTTTTCCATCTACTGCAATGTTGCTGGAGCCATTGTATAACTGGCAATGCAGCATATCAATCTCATTTTTTAAAGCTTCAATGATCGGCAAATAACCGGCTCCACCAGCTCCGTTTATTTGTCCCGAAGATAAACCTCCTTGTACATAGTATGTTTCGGGAGCCATGGTGAGTAATAACTTTTTGCCCGTTCTGGTTTTATAATCTGCCATGATCTGTTTGATGGCATCGATCATATATTGCTGTGCCTGAACAGGAGACGTCATGGTCCAGGTATTTGGAAATTGTTTGATAGAAGCCGCTTCGAGATCAATATCAATACCATCGAACTTATCACCATAATCCGTCAGAATTTTATTCATGGAGCTGACAAATGTTGCTTTTTCATTGGCACTGTTCAGATACACCGGATCATTTGCTCCGCCAATGCTTAAGATGATTACTTTTTTCTGAGCATGCAGGGCATCCATATCTTGCATAAAGCTGGCTTTTGTAGGATAGCCACTCATATAAGCCATTTCCATATCATACATAGAAGATCCTTTGGTAACCGCAAAAGCTACATCGATCACATTATAATTGGAATTGATCTGTGTAAGTTTTAATGTTCCCCAGGTTTCCCAATATCCGACAAGTGCAGGACTGGGAAACTTTTGTGCTGTTGTTGTTCCGGCAAATAACACCATTGCTGACAGCAAACAAAACAATTTTTGAGTAAGAGGTTTCTTCATGAGCTTTTGTAGTTTAAAAAGTATATAATTTTTTTAGCTGTTTGCAAGATACAGCCCTTTAAATGCTATAACAAGGGGAGTAGGACGAAGGATGTTTTGATTGATGAATCCGATTGTAATTACCGTGTTGATTTATCAAATGAAACGGTCTCCTTCAGAAACCTTGAATTATTACGTATAGTTTTTAAATAAGATTTAGAAAGTAAAGAAAAGGTTGCTTTCAATCCTCTGAAAGTATAAAAAACAGGAACAACTGCAGAATAGAAAGATTAATCGTTCAAATAATTGGTTTTATAGATGATCGTTTGTTTGAAATAAATTATTAAGACTGATGTTCGCTTTTTAAATTTGTCGTTCTTTTGTGGTATAAATTTTTATCTGCATGATTCGATCGTTTACAAACCACGCTCAATGACAATGTTATGAATAAAAAATACTCATTAGGAAATGGAATTTTTGCCTTTCTTTCGCTTTTATTTTTTTCATTACAGCTTTTTGCCCAACCTTCCGGCGCCAGCCCGGGCCTGACATCTTTACCTAATATGCGCGACCTCGGCGGATATAAAACCATTGACAGCTCCGTTATTCGTCGTGGTCAGCTTTATCGTTCCAGCCAGCTTTATCGCATTAGCAAAGAGGATATTCAAAAGCTGACCGCACTGAAGTTAAAAACTGATTTTGATCTTCGCACAGGCAGGGAACGTGCTGCAAAACCAGATGAACTGCCTGCCGGTGTAAGCCTGGTTGCTCTGGATATGCTGGCAGATGCAAGAGAAGAAGCATTTGTAAAACTGGATGAGCTCATGAGTAATCCACGACGGGTAAGCAGTGTCGCAGGAGGAGGAACTGCTGAAGCCATTCAGGCGATGAAACAAATTTACATCGACCTGGTCACATTGCCAAGTGCTAAAAATGCGTTAAAAGAGTTCTTTCTAAAGCTGGCACAAAGTGGAACGGCTCCTGCCGTTTTTCATTGTTCTTCAGGTAAAGATCGCACGGGTTGGGCAACTGCAGTACTGTTAACTTTACTGGGTATACCAAAAGAAACCATCCTAAAGGATTTTGTAAAAAGCAATGATTATATTTTACCTGCACAAAAGAAGGTGATCGACGATTTTGTAAAAGCAGGCGGGGAGCCCGGAATTATGCCGGCAATCCTTGGAGTAAAAGCAGAATACCTAGAAGCTTCTTTTAACGAAGTGCAAAGTACCTATGGTAGTATGGACCGGTAT
>CAZMRM010000199.1:3077-7405 GCA_964568515.1 uncultured Chitinophaga sp.
ATTTTACAGAAGTATTGGGCATTGATGCAGTTAAACAAAAAAAAATAAAAGAATTATTTCTGGAAAAAAAATAATTGTTTAGCCACCAATCATCTTTTTTATTTCATTCAGTTTCATCAACGCTTCAACAGGTGTTAAGGTATTGATATCAGTTCGTTCCAGCTCTTCCTTAATATTTTCAAGTACAGGATCATTGAGTTGAAAGAAACTAAGCTGCATTCCTTGCTCAGTATTTGTTTCGGTTATAGTATCCGTATTCGTTTTTAGTTTATTTGAACCGGTATGTTTTTCTGCATTACCGCTATCACGTTGTCCTTCCAGCTGAGCAAGTAACAGGTTGGCTCTTTCCAGTACTTTGCGAGGCATTCCGGCCATTTTAGCCACATGAATACCAAAGCTGTGTTCACTGCCACCCGGTACCAGTTTGCGCATAAAAATCACTTTATTGTCGAGTTCCTTTACCGATACATTAAAATTTTTAATGCGAGGCATCGTTTTTTCCATTTCGTTCAGCTCATGATAATGTGTTGCAAACAATGTTTTGGCTTTCGCAGTGGAGTGTTCATGAATATATTCTGCAATGGCCCAGGCAATGGATATACCATCGTATGTGCTGGTACCACGACCAATTTCATCCAATAAGATAAGACTCCTGTTACTTAAATTATTCAGGATACTGGCTGTTTCATTCATCTCTACCATGAAGGTGGATTCGCCCGACGAAATATTATCGGAAGCACCCACACGTGTAAATATTTTATCAACCAATCCTAAGTTGGCATGCTTTGCAGGAACAAAACTGCCGATCTGTGCCATCAATACGATAAGCGCAGTTTGTCGTAACAACGCTGATTTACCGCTCATGTTCGGTCCGGTAATAATGATGATTTGTTGTTTTTCGTTGTCAAGATAAACATCATTGGCAATGTATGCTTCTCCGATCGGCAGCTGTTGCTCGATCACCGGGTGCCTGCCATCCTTAATATCCAAAACATCATTCTCAAAAATGTGTGGACGCACATAATTATTTTTTTGTGCAATGAGTGCAAAAGAAAGCAGGCAGTCTAATCGTGCAAGCAACGAGGCATTGAGCTGTACTACGGGAATGTATTCCAGCAGACTCATTACCAGTTCGCCAAATAATTTTGTTTCCAATGCCAGAATTTTTTCTTCTGCACCCAGAATTTTTTCTTCGTATTCTTTCAGTTCAGGTGTAATGTAACGCTCTGCATTGGTAAGCGTTTGTTTACGCATCCAATCGGATGGTACTTTATCCTTATGTGCATTGGTTACTTCCAGGTAATAGCCAAATACGTTGTTAAATGCTACTTTCAATGAAGTGATGCCTGTACGTTCACTTTCACGCTGCTGTATCTGTAATAAGTAATCTTTTCCCGAATAGGATATTTTCCGCAACTCATCCAGCTCCGGATGGTTGCCATCCGCAATTACATTGCCTTTTGCAACCAGGTAAGGAGGGTCGGCCGTTAATTTTTTTTCGATATCTGTTGTTACGGTTTTGCAGGGATTGAGTTGTTCCGCAATTTTTTTCAGCCATTGATTATCTGATTGTTCGCACAGTGTTTTGATCGGATCGATTGCCAATAGCGCCCGTTTCAATTGTACCACTTCTTTGGGAGAGATGCGTGCTGTGGCTACCTTGGAAATAATACGTTCCAGATCTCCTACCTGTTCAATCCATTCTCTTAATTTTTCAATACTGTCTGGCCCGGATAAAAAATGGTCAACAATTTCCAGTCGTTCCTCAATGGGCGATTTATCTTTTAATGGAAGCGCCAACCAGCGTTTCATCATACGGGAGCCCATAGGAGAAATCGTCTGATCGATCACATCGATCAATGTTTTTGCATTTTCATTGTGCGATCCAAAAAGTTCGAGGTTGCGTATGGTGAAACGGTCGAGCCAAACGTATTTCTCTTCTTCGATCCTTGAAACCGTACTGATGTGCTTTATTTTATCATGCTGCGTATCTGCCAGATAATGAAGTGCTGCACCGGCAGCAATAACAGCATGTTCCAGGTTTTCAACTCCAAAGCCTTTTAAAGATTTGGTACCAAAATGTTTGAGCAGCAATTCATTTCCAAATTCGGAAGTAAATGCCCAATCATCCAATCCGTAGCAATAGAATTTATCTCCAAAATACTGATTAAACAATTGCTTTTTGTTTTTTTGAAAAAGCACTTCACTGGGTGTAAAACTTTGTAATAATTTATCAATGTATTCGATGCTTCCTTCGGCGATGGAAAATTCACCGGTAGAAACATCCAGAAAAGAAACACCCCCTTCTGCATTTTTTCTTTTTGCGGAGGTATCGGAAAGATAAATGCTGGCCAGGTAATTATTTTTTTTATGATCCAGTACCTTATCGTTGTATGAAACTCCTGGGGTCACTAATTCGGTAACGCCCCGTTTCACAATGGTCTTGGTCATTTTAGGATCTTCAAGCTGGTCGCAGATTGCAACCCGTTGTCCGGCACGTACGAGTTTCGGAAGATAAGTATCCAGTGAATGATGAGGAAAACCCGCCAGTTCAATGGTCGAAGCATAACCATTGGCTCGTTTGGTTAAAATAATGCCTAGAATATTTGCTGCTTTTACGGCATCACTTCCGAATGTTTCATAGAAATCGCCTACACGGAACAAAAGCAGTGCATCCGGATACTTTCCTTTAATCGTATTGTATTGTTTCATTAATGGAGTCTCTGCCGGTGCGTCTCCATTCATTACTGTTTTTCCCTTTGCCATTCTTGTAAAAATACAAAACCTATATACACCAGCTGTCCAAAGTTTTTAACAGTTTCACACTGCCTGTTAGTATTTCATCCTTCATTGAATTTTTGTTAAGTTTTAAAATCATGTGGCTCATTTGGAGGCATTTTTGTTGATTTCCGGAGATAACCAAAATTTTAATTCCCATGATGCATATAATTGATAATCTGCCAGCTAATATGGTTGGTTTCAGAGCTACAGGAGATATCACTGAAAAGGATTTCAATACCCTTGTCATTCCTCAGGTAAAGGCACAAGTTGAAAAAACAGGGAAGCTGAATTACATGCTTGTACTGGATACTTCTATAAAAAATTTTACGATGGGCGCCTGGTTAAAAGATGCCCTGTTGGGGATAAAAAATCTCACCAGGTGGAACCGTGCCGCCATCGTTTCGGATTCTGCTCTGCTCAGAAAATTTACGGATATATTCAGCATTTTGATACCGGGAGAATTCAAAGGCTTTGAACACAAGAATTTAAAAGCAGCGATTGACTGGACAGCCGAAAAAACAGTGTAGTAAGCCTGTTCTGTTCATCCTTATTTTAAAGGAAAGTAAGAAAATGCGTATCTTCGCCGCATGAGAAAGCTTGCAAACGAAGAACTGAACCGGAAATCACTGGATGAGTTTAAAAATTCTTCTAAAACACCACTTGTTATTTTACTCGATAATGTTCGCAGCTTAAACAATGTCGGTTCTGTTTTCAGAACAGCAGATGCTTTTCTTTTAGAATCCATTTATTTATGTGGTATCACTGGAACACCTCCCAATAAAGAAATTCAAAAAACGGCCCTGGGGGCAACAGAAAGTGTGACATGGAAGTATACTCCAACAACTGTGGAGGCCATTGCTGAACTAAGAAACGAAGGATATCTCATTTGCTCCATAGAACAAGCAGAAAAATCAACGCTCTTGAATAATTTTACACCTTCCAAAGGACAAAAAGTAGCGCTTGTTTTTGGGAACGAAGTGAAAGGAGTGGAGCAGGAAGTGATTGACCTTTCGGATCATGTTATTGAAATTCCACAAGTGGGTACCAAACATTCACTGAATATTTCGGTAAGTGTCGGTATCGTTGTCTGGGATTTATTTCTGAAGTTGACCTGAATCAATTATTTTTTCTTCTTCTTCGATTTATTATTGTGCTCCAGTAAGTAATAATTCCGGTACATGGTTTTCAATTCATTGTTGATTTTATTGGTATAGCCTTCATCGTATTCAAACCGGTTGTTGGTGACATTGTAATTAACAATGGCAATTGGCCGTTCAAGCACCTGGGTATTCAGTCCTTCTATGTATTCAAATAAGTTCATGTCAAAATAGAAGTCGTATGCGTCCTTCTTATTAACAGGTGTCTTTGTATTTACATCAAATTTTTTTGAAACAAATCCGGTTTTGGATAATTCGATGGTATAAAACCGGTCTAATGGAAGGCGCAGGGAACATTTGCCTCTTCGTGTTGTCCATACCTTTGTGTATACATTATTGTTCAAATAAACAGTTACAACAGCACTGTCCAACCAGGGATTATCACCGGAA
>CAZMRM010000200.1:0-2289 GCA_964568515.1 uncultured Chitinophaga sp.
TGTAACTGTCAGCGAAACATTATAAGTGCCCGGATCGGAATAGATGTAATTAGGGTTTTGAGAAACTGAATTATTTCCATCATCAAAATCATAGAACCATTTATTGATTTGAACAACATCCGTTGACAGATCCTGAAACGAAGTTACCTTACCCAGACATGTTAAATTGGCTTTGAATAAAGGTACCGGTATTGTACCCACTTTTACCGGTTTCACAATTGTATCAGAACATCCCAAACTATTTTTAACAATTAATGTTACCGGATATAAACCACCGATCGGGTATATATGCGATGTGTTTTGAGAAATACTTGTGGATCCGTCTCCAAAATCCCAGTTCCAACTTACCGGATCTGCGCTGATACTTGTATCCTTGAAATTGATCAGTTCCTTTGCACAGGATTTATTGAAACTAAAATCCGCTTTGGGTCTTTCCAGCACAGTAATTTTTTTTGTCAAAGAATCCTTACATCCAAAAGTATTGGTCACTGTTAGCTTAACATCATAACTACCGGAAGCAGGAAAAATATGAAGAGGTGAAATTGTATTATCAACGGGTGAAGCATCTCCAAAATCCCATTCCCATTTTATAGCACCTGTAGAGTTATCCGTAAATTGTGTTGGAAACAGGTTACACATGGTCGTGGCAGTATATAAAGGAACGGGGTTAGGATTAATTATGACATCATGAGAAATACTGTCTTTACATCCAAATGCACCTGTAATCACTAATTTTACTGTATAAGTACCAGCCGTTGTATATTGATGTGTAGGTTGTTTTACAGTGCTTGTTGCACCATCCCCAAAATACCAGTTCCAGTTAATTGCACCAATAGACTCGCTTGTAAATTCGACATTTTCTTTCATGCAAGCAATATTAACGTTGGGCTTAAATGATGCTATCGGATTGCTATGAACAATCACTTTTTGTGTACTACTATCTTTACAGCCATTTGGTGTCGTTATTTTCAATTTAATAGTATAGGTACTATCCATACCAGTAGCTGTATATATTCGTCCAGGTGGATTTGCTGATGTGAATGTTTGTCCGTCATCAAAATTCCATAAATAGCTATCTCCTGGCAAAGCCGTGCTGGTATTGGTAAATGTAACATTAACAGGAGAGCATCCTTCTGCCGGCGCAATCGTGAAGCTTGATTTCGGTATTTTTCCAACATTAATATAAACACTATCATTTCGTGTACATCCTGCGATATCTACCTTTACAAAAACCAGATGATTTCCTGGAGTATTAAATTTTACAGGCATTGGAGCATATTGAGTGGAAGTTGCAGGAACACCGGTTGCAAAACTCCAAGTATAAACTCCACCAATGGTTGAATTATTTGTGAACTTAACTTCCATTCCTGCACAGCCTGTATATACATTGGCAACAATATCTGCTACTGGTGCTGCTGACACCGTTACTTTTACTTGTTTTCTAGGACCGGTGCATCCCATTGCACTTTCACTCTCCACATAAAATGCAGTATCTGTCGTTAATACCGGTGTGGTATAAGCCGCACCAGTATGCAGCAATGTACCTCCTGTGATTGCGGTGTACCATCTATATGTCCCAGCAGGAGCAGTTGCCGTAAGTGTTGCTGTATTACCGATACAAATTCCCACAGGTAAGGCTGTGGGTGCAGCTGGAATTGGGTATACCTGAACAGTTGTTTTTGTTCTCGGGCTTGCACAACCATTCATAACAGCTTGTACATAATAATTTGTTGTTGCAGAAAGCACAGGAGTATTGTAGGTTACTGCAGAGTCCAGCCTTGTTCCACCTGTAAGTGCGGAAAACCATTCAAATCCGGCTCCGATTGCACCAGTAGCAGTCAGTACCGCATTTTCCCCGACACAGATTGTATCATTTGTAACTGTTGGGGCTACGGGTAAGGGTTTAACCTTAACAGTAACAGCCTTAAGAGGGCCTGTACAATCCAGTATGGTTGACTGTACATAATACGTTGTATTTACATTCAACACAGGTGTTTTAAAACTTGCTCCTACTTTTAGGAGGGTTCCACCAGGTACGTCAAACCATTCGTACTTTTCTCCTGGAGCAGTAGCGGTAAGGGTTACAGATGTTCCAACACATATAGTGGTATCGGCAACAGTAGGGGCTACCGGTATTTGGTAAACCTGTAATGTTGCTATGGAAGTATCTTTACCACAAGCTCCGGTAACAATTAATGTAGGGTGATAGGTTGCACCATTAATAAATGTTTGCGCAGGAGGATTGGGTAGTGTTGAAGTGTTCCCATTATCGAAATCCCAAAAATAACT
>CAZMRM010000200.1:2299-5012 GCA_964568515.1 uncultured Chitinophaga sp.
ATGAAAAACCGCTTGCAGAACAAATCGTCGATTTTAAAGGCGAAATGACTGTTTTGACAGCCGGACTGGCCGTAATGGTTAAAGTTGTATCATCTGTACCGCAACTGTTTGAAACTTTTAGCTGAACAGTATTAGAGACCGTTGTGAATGTTTTATTAGAAATTATTTCGGTAGTGTCGGTCAACACTCCATTTACAAACCATTGATATTTCAGATTATTTCCTGTTGAATTATTTGTTGCCACAAAGTCAATAGGTAAACATCCTTTTAACGGAGCTGTTATGATCGCTCTTGGTAATGTATCCACATGGAGTGTTTTATATAATGTATCTATACCACAAGCATTTCCTGAAATAAGTCTGATGGTATATGTTCCTGCATGATACAATTGTGTCGGAGGGTCTTTTACTCCAGTCAATGCATTTCCATTTCCAAAATCCCAATCATAGTTCGAAGCAGGTACAGCCCCTGTGCTGGTATTGGTAAATGCTACGGTTCTTGGCGAACAACCGGTCAAAGGGCTCATGGTAAAACTAAGAACCGGTGGTAGGTTTCCAATTGTTATTTTGCTGATCGCTGATGTATGTCCACATCCGGAGGATGAGGTTACTGTCAATGTTACATCATAGGTTCCGTTTGTCGCGTAAACGTGCACGGGGTTTTCCTGCGGTGATGTGTTTCCGTCTCCAAAATTCCATAAATAAGTTCCTGCGGTTCCGGTAACATTGGAAGTGTTTGTGAATGTGACACTGTTACTTGTACAGGATGCAGCAGTATATGTGAAAGTGGATACAGGTGTGGTTTTGACTGTTACGGTAGAAGGTAGGGAAGCATTCATACAGGAAGTGCCATTGCGTACCGTCAATTTAACATTAAAAGTTCCATCTGTAGAATACGTATGTGTTGGATTGATCAAGTTAGAGATGGTGCCATCACCAAAATCCCATTCATAGGTAGAGGATCCTGTTGTTCCGGTAGAAGTACTGGTAAACGCAAGAATAGTGCCTGCACATTGATTATCATTTGTAAAGGTAAAGGATGCAACAGGCGAACTGGTGACGGTAACGATGCTCGGTGAAGAAACCGTTTTACAATTTGTTCCATTGGATACCGTCAAGCTTACTGTGTAGGTATCTGCTGTTGCATAGGTATGGGTTGGATTATCCAGGGCAGAAGTATTCCCATCACCAAAGTCCCATAGATATGTTGTTGTTCCAGTAGTACCGGAAGCTGTGTTCGTAAAGGAAATTACAGTACCTGCGCATTGATTATCATTTGTAAATGTAAAGCCGGATGTTGGTGGATCGACAATGGTTATTACGCTGGAAATCGTATTATCACAACCAACCCCATTACTAACTGTTAATTCCACATTGTAAGTTCCTGATGCCGTGTAAGTATGAGTTGGGTTCTGCTGGCTTTCGGTACCACCATCACCAAAATCCCAGGAATAAGTGGAAGAACCCGTTATGTCCGTAGAAGAATTTGTAAAAGCAATGGCATTATTGGCGCACTGATTATTAGTAAATGTAAAATTAGCAGTTGGGGCGGGGGTTACAACAACCGTCTTAACGGATGATGTCCGTTTACAAGAAGGGCCGTTGATTGTTGTTACGGTTACATCATAATTCCCTGCTGCATTATAGCTATGTACCGGATCTTTTAAAGTAGATGTTGTTCCATCACCAAAATCCCACAAGTAGGTTGTGAAAGGATATACTTTGGCCGAACTATTTGTAAATGTAATATCAGTATCCTTACATTTATTGTTGTTATTAAAGGTGAAGTTGGCGTTGGGTTGTTCGGTAATAGCCAATCTGGTTTTTGCAGTATCATAACAATTGGTAAAAAGGTCATGAACAACAAGAATAATATATGCTTCTCCATCATCCTGAAGAGCAACTGTTCCGGGGTTTTTTAACCAAGTCGTCTGTACCGCAGGTGGTTGCGCGGGATCAAAAATATACCATTCATAAATGGCCGTATTTGCAGCACTTCCAGTTGTTGTATTCGTAATAGTTACATTATTTAATTTGCTTGAGGTACAGATTTCCGTTGTTGAAATAGTGAAAGAAGGTTGTACAGTGGAACATTGAGCTGCTCCTTTTAATCCAGCAGATATCAACGCAAGAAAAATCAAGCGGGATAATAGTTTATAAATATTTAGGGGAGTCGTATTTATCATGTAATTAATAGATGCTAATCATCTTTTTTTAGTTGCACTAGAAAAGACAGAAATTTAAAAAAATGAATTCCGTAAAAGGCTTTGAGCACTTGGGATGCAGAGCAATTTATTCCCCAATTTGTCTGAATTACTAAGATTGGAGACTGTTTAATATTCAAAACAGCCGTTATATCGTTGTTTTTAATGACGAGCTATATAACATTCCTTGTAATTGTGGACATTCTGCAACATAAAATTTAACTAATTTATAACCACAGTGCAAGGCCTGAAGAGTCATTTTTTCTAAAATTCCCTCTTGTAAGGAGTATTTTTTACTGTCCAATATTTAATTTTTACGATAATAACATGTTTGTTGTTTCATGACCATCCAAAATATATAATTGGACCTGACAATTCTTGAACCTATTTTGTCAAGGTAAAACATTTGTCTATTTTAAGTTAATGTTAAATTTGAAACTTATATAGCAGAATCGGTTTTATTTTCTACAATTTTGGTGACTTTTAAATTAAATGTCATCTAAATTTAAT
>CAZMRM010000200.1:5022-7405 GCA_964568515.1 uncultured Chitinophaga sp.
AATAAAACTGAACCGAAATGTCTATTTTTACATTTATTAATGGTGGAAGTATGCCCAAGAAAAAAGTGGTTTTAATAAATCGTGAATTAAGCTGGTTAGCATTTAATGACAGGGTTTTACAAGAGGCTGAAGATAACACCGTTCCATTAATTGAACGCATAAAATTTTTAGGTATTTATTCCAATAATCGGGATGAATTTTTTCGTGTACGTGTAGCAACGCTTAAGCGAATTGTCAAACACCGCAAAAAATCAGAATTAATGGGTGAAAACCCACAACGTATTTTGGATAAAATCCAGAAGGTGGTGATTGAACAACAAAATAAGTTTGAGCACATCTATCAGGTTATTTTAAAGGAGCTGGATAAAAACAATATTTCCATTATCAATGAAAAACAGCTCCATTCAAAGCAGAAACAATTTGTAACAGCGTTTTTTCGTGAAAAAGTAATGCTTACACTTTTTCCAATCATGTTGAATAAAGTCGCGCCTTTCCCTTACCTGAAAGATCATTCGGGTTATCTGATTATCAAACTGGGCTTCAAAACAGAAAAGAAAAAGAGCAAGTACGCATTACTGGAGATCCCGGATTCGCTTTCCAGATTTGTGGTTTTGCCAAAAGAAAAAGATAAAAATTACATTATGCTATTGGATGATGTCATCCGATTTAACCTGGATTATATTTTCAGCAATTTTGAATATGATTTTATTGAAGCGTTCAACATTAAACTGACAAGAGATGCTGAAATTGACCTGGATAACGATTTATCAAAAAGCTTTTTAGAAAAAATATCGAAAGGTTTAAAGCAGCGAAAAAAGGGGCTTCCTGTTCGATTGGTATACGATCATGCTATTGCACCTGACTTACTTAATTTCATTATGAAAAAGATGAAATTTAACAAGCATGATAATCCTATTCCCGGAGGTCGTTATCATAATTTCAAGGATTTCATTTCTTTCCCCAATGTTGGTAATCCTGAATTAAGTTATAAAAAAGTTGTTCCTCTTAAACATCCGGATTTAAAAGACCAGCCTACCCTTTTCAAAATAATAAAGAAGAAAGATGTTCTTCTGACCTATCCTTACCAATCCTTTGATCATCTTATTGATTTATTAAGGGAAGCCTCTATTGATCCTGATGTAAAAAGTATAAAAATCACACTTTATCGTGTTGCCAAAAATTCCAATATTGTCAAGGCACTGATCAATGCTTTAAAAAATGGGAAAGAGGTTACTGCTGTGGTAGAACTACAGGCCCGTTTTGATGAAGAAGCAAATATATACTGGTCAAATAAACTGCAAGAAGAAGGCGCAAAGGTCATTTACGGTGTTCCCGGATTAAAAGTACATTCCAAATTGTTCATCATTTACCGCAAGGAAAATGGGTCAATAACCAAATATGCTCACATCGGGACCGGTAATTTCAATGGTGATACGGCAAAAATATACACCGATCATAGTTTACTAACTGCCGACAAACGCCTTACCGATGAAGTAGAAAGGGTCTTTACTTTTTATTCTGACAATCTTAAAACCGGGAGCTATTCACATTTACTCGTTTCGCCATTTTTTATGCGCAAGGAGCTCATTAAACTTATTAACACAGAAATTAAAAATGCTTCCAAAAATAAAAATGCATTTATTTTTCTTAAACTAAACAACCTGGTGGATACCCAAATGATCAGAAAGCTTTATGAAGCCAGTAACAAAGGGGTGAAGATTAAAATGGTCATCAGAGGCACCTGTTCGTTAGTACCGGGAGTAAAAGGGCTAAGCGAGAATATCGAGGCGATTAGTGTGGTCGATAAATTCCTGGAACATAGCAGAGTGTTTATATTTTGCAATGATGGAAAAGAAAAATACTTTTTATCTTCGGCAGACTGGATGACACGAAATCTGGATCACCGTTCCGAGGTTGCTGTTCCTATTTATGATGCCGGAATTCAATTGCATTTAAAGGAAATTATGGATACCCTCTGGAACGATAATACAAAAGCGCGCATATTAAATATTAAGCAAAATAATGAATATCGTGTCGCTAAAAAGGAAATCCGAATACGTGCCCAGGAAAAAATTTATAATTTACTAAAACCAGAAAGATCCAAAACTATTGAAATTCGCGGCAATTGATATAGGTTCCAATGCAGTTAGATTGCTCTTTTGCAATGTGTATGATGTTGATGGCAGAATTGTACTTAAAAAAGCCGAATTGATCCGTGTTCCACTCCGGCTGGGAGAAGACTCTTTCATTCAGGGAGTTATTTCAGAAGAAAAAACGGAAAAACTGATCGATTCCATGAAAGCGTTTAAACAACTTATAAAAGTCAATGATGTTGTTGACTTTAAAGCATGTGCCACATCTGCTTTACGGGATGCTCATAACG
>CAZMRM010000201.1:0-4297 GCA_964568515.1 uncultured Chitinophaga sp.
CGGGGTTCAAATCAGCCAGATCAAGCACCCTGTCGATTACAGTAGCTGCTAAAGCATCAAAAGATTGGGGAAGGCTGTAAAAAGAAGGGCTTGCGGGACAAATAATGCCTCCTGCCTCGGTAATTGTTTTCATATTGTTGATATGAATAAGGCTAAGCGGAGTATCGCGGGTAACCAGAATTAAACGTCGCCTTTCTTTTAATATAACATCTGCTGCGCGTGTGATCAGATCATTGGAAATACCTGTTGCCACCCGTGCCAGTGTACCCATGGAACAAGGGCAGATAATCATGGTAGTGTAATTGGCGGAGCCGGATGCAAATGGTGCATAAAAATCATTTTTCCCATACGTTTTAAACGGAAGTTTTTCATAATCCGAATTTCCGAGTTCAAATTTCCACACGTCCTTGGCATTGTCAGACATGACAATGCCAAGGGCTTCAATCTGATCAGACAGCTGTTGCAGCTTTTCAAGCAATACTCTGGCGTAAAGTGCGCCACTTGCTCCAGTGATGGCTACGATGATTTTATGCTTATTCCTGTTTTGCATTTCCAAATGTATAACTGAGGGCCAATTGTAGTACCGTATTTTGCTGACCGGGATTCATAAGGGTATGTGCTCCCGATGAATGATCACGGATGGACGAAAATGAATTTGAAAAACGAACATTTATACCCAGGGGTTGTATGATTTGGTAGTTTACCCCAAGGTTATAACTTATTTCAGAATTATGGAAAGGTCTTAGTCCCGTAATATCACCCGTCTCATCTTCTTCTTTATAATTGATCAGATAGCTGTATCCGGGTCCGGCCTCAAAAGTGAATTTCTTAAAATGGAATTGAATAAACAAAGGAACCTCTATATAATTAAGTTGCAAACGGTAATATTCAAAATCAGCTGCATCCGGCTGTCCGGCATATTTACTTCCCTTTTGAATAAACAGCAACTCAAATTGTGCGGACCATTTTTTAGTAAAAAGAACAGAAGAAAAAATTCCCCCATTGAATCCGGTCTTATCAAAACCTGCGAGATTGTCGCCCGAAACCTGGCTACTGCTTAAACCAGCTTTTACACCGGCTGAAAAACGCTGATTTTGTGCAACTGAAGATAAAAGAGCTCCGAAAAACAGAAAAGATAAAGCTGTCTTTTTCATGGGACAAAATTAGCAAAATAAGAAAGGGAAACAGCCTTTTGAATGATAAAAAGACAATTCGTATGGGATGACCAGGGAATGTTTGGATCCCAATAGAAAAATCCCGATGGTTACTTAACTCGGAGTTAAAAATCAACGGGTATTATTATTCACGGAGCAGTTCGCTTACCAGTTTGCTTACTCCTTTTCCTGCTTTTTCTTTTATCACGGTCAGGTTTTTAATATGGCTTGTATTTACATTCGCGGGATCGATCAGAAATTTTGGAACCTGAACCGGTACATAATCAACAATGCCTGCTGCCGGATAAACACCGAGAGAAGTACCGATAACCATGAAAAGTTCAGCTTTTTCTGCATGGTAACAGGCCATCTCCATGGCTGGGACAAGTTCTCCGAACCAAACAATATGTGGTCTTAGCTGAGAACCTTTTTCACAGGTTTCTCCAAGGTTTAGGTTGGGGCCAGTTATGGTATAAATCAATGAAGGGTCGAGCGTACTGCGGCTTTTCATGATTTCACCATGAAGATGCAGCACTTTTTTAGAACCGGCTCTTTCATGTAAATCATCAATATTTTGAGTAATGATCTGAACATCGTATTTGCGTTCCAGGTCGGCTAAAGCAATATGTGCCTGATTAGGTTGTGCCTGAAGGATCTGATGTCTTCGTTTATTGTAAAAATCAAGTACCAGCTGTTTATTTTTTTGCCAGGCTCCTGGTGTGGCCACCTCTTCAATGCTGTATTCCTCCCATAAGCCGTCACTGTCACGAAATGTTCTGATCCCGCTTTCGGCACTGACACCAGCACCTGTAAATACCACCAACTTTGGCTTCATATCATGAATATTAAAAGGACATTAAATTAATGCTAAAATTAGCCATTATTCCATAAATAATGAAAGGGCAATTACAACTCAATCACTTGTAATTATTGATAAAGTGTTATATTCGCAATTCTAAAATTTTTTAAAGCATGTCAAAATTCAGAAAACAGGATGCATTGGATTATCATTCTCAGGGAAGACCTGGGAAAATTGAAGTAATACCAACAAAACCTCATAGTTCTCAACGTGATTTATCGTTGGCCTATTCTCCGGGAGTAGCAGAGCCTTGTTTGGAAATAGAGAAAAATCCGGAAGATGCCTATAAATATACAGCAAAAGGAAACCTGGTAGCCGTTATTTCAAATGGAACAGCTGTTCTGGGTTTGGGAAATATTGGAGCACTGGCTTCTAAACCGGTTATGGAAGGAAAAGGGTTGTTGTTCAAAATATTCGCAGACATTGATGTGTTTGACATTGAGGTGGATGCTACAGATGTGGATCTGTTTGTGAATACGGTAAAAGCCATAGCCCCTACCTTCGGCGGAATTAACCTGGAAGACATCAAAGCTCCGGAATGTTTTGAAATCGAGCGCCGTTTAAAAGAGGAGCTTAAAATTCCGTTGATGCATGATGATCAGCATGGAACCGCCATTATTTCGGCGGCTGCCTTGCTCAATGCCTGTGAAATTGCAAAAAAGAAACTGGACAAAGTAAAAATTGTAGTGAATGGTGCAGGGGCATCTGCTATTTCCTGCGCCAAATTATACATTGCCATCGGAGCAAAGAAAGAGAATATTTTAATGCTGGATAGCAAAGGAGTGTTGCGTGTTGACAGAGATGATCTGGATGAACAAAAGAAATTTTTCGCAACCACTGCAAAGTCGGCAAAAACCCTGGAAGAAGCCATAAAAGGAGCAGATGTATTTGTTGGTCTTTCAAAAGGAAATGTGTTGAATCAGAAAATGGTGCAATCCATGGCAACCAATGCCATTGTATTTGCGTTGGCCAATCCTGATCCGGAAATTCCTTATGCAGAGGCATTGGCTGCCAGAAAAGACATCATCATGGCTACAGGAAGAAGTGACCATCCTAACCAGGTAAACAATGTGCTGGGCTTTCCGTTTATTTTCCGGGGTGCATTGGATGTGGGGGCAACTCAAATCAATGAAGCCATGAAGCTGGCTGCAGTATATGCCATTGCTAATCTGGCAAAGGAACCTGTTCCCGAAACGGTTAACCTTGCTTATGATTCCAAGAACATTACATTTGGCCCCGATTACATTATTCCAAAACCAATTGATCCACGGCTTATATACACCGTGGCACCTGCTGTCGCAAAAGCAGCAATGGAATCCGGAGTAGCACAAAGAAGTATCGATAACTGGGATGCTTATGTTCAGGAATTGATCAACCGTCTGGGACTTGATAATAAGCTGATTCGTAACCTGACCAATAAAGCCAAACAAAATCCGAAACGGGTTGTATTTGCGGAAGCAGACCATTATAAAATTTTAAAAGCTGCTCAGCAAGTGGCCGATGAAGGCATTGCAAGACCTATTTTACTGGGCGATAAAGAAAAAATTAAAAAATTGATCGCAGATAATAATCTTGATCTTTCCGATATTCCGATCATCGATCCACGTACAGCAGAAGAAGAAGAACGAAGAAACACTTTTGGTGACATCTTCTTTAAGAAACGTCAACGCCGGGGTGTAACGCTTTATGAGTCGCGTAAGTTGATGACAGAACGAAATCACTATGGGGCGATGATGGTGGAAACAGGTGCTGCCGATGCGATGATATCCGGACTTACCCGTAAATATGCGGATCCTATTCGTCCTGCACTGCAAATCATAGGTGTTCAGGAAAATGTGAGCCGCGTCGCCGGCATGTATATTATGAATACAAAACAAGGTCCTTTCTTTTTTGCAGATACAACGATGAACGTTAACCCCAGTGTTCAGGATCTGGTGGATATAACCGTGCTGACCGCCAACAGTGTTAAGCAATTTAATATTATTCCAAGAATTGCGTTGTTATCTTTTTCGAATTTCGGATCCACAGAGGGAGAAGTGCCCAATAAAGTAAGAGAAGCGGTTGATATTCTTCATAAAAATTATCCGGGGATGATCGTGGATGGTGATATGCAAGCCAATTTTGCGTTGAACAATGAATTATTAAAAGAACAGTTTCCATTTTCTGATCTCGTTGATAAAAAAGTAAATACACTTATTTTTCCGAACCTGGCATCCGGAAATATTGCCTATAAATTATTGCAGGAGATGGGCGCAGCAGAAGCAATAGGTCCTGTATTGATCGG
>CAZMRM010000201.1:4307-7380 GCA_964568515.1 uncultured Chitinophaga sp.
CCTGTGCATGTATTACAGTTAGGAAGTTCGGTAAGAGAAATAGTTAACATGGTGACCATTGCAGTGGTGGATGCACAATCAAAAAGAGGCTGATTTCAAAAAACAGATTTATGATTAATCATATAGAAGGAAAAGTGATAGAAAAAACACCTACCTATGTCGTAATTGATGTTGGAGGGGTAGGATACGTCATGCAGATTTCGTTGAATACCTTTACAAAAATAGGGGATGCAACAACATATAAACTGTTTACAGAGCAATTGTATGTAAGGGATGATATGCCTCGTTTTTTTGGATTTGCAGAAAGCTCCGAACGAACTATTTTTCGTCAACTCGTTTCTGTTTCCGGTGTTGGAGGTACGAGTGCCTTGTTGATGTTGTCCTCTTTGAGTTCTTCCGAAATACAAAATGCAATTGCAACCGGAAATGTGGCACTCATTAAAAGTGTAAAAGGGATCGGAGAAAAAACCGCTCAACGTATTATTGTAGATTTAAAAGGAAAGTTGGGGAAAGAGGAACTCTCCTCAGAATTTTTTGCTGCCTCAAACAATACTTTGAAAGAAGAAGCGTTATCAGCTCTCGTCATGTTGGGCTTTAATAAGGCAGCAGCAGAGAAAACACTGGAAAAAATAATCAGAACCGAAGGCACAGGTCAAACAGTAGAACAGCTGATTAAATCAGCATTGAAAAATCTCTAAAAAGAAATATTGCAGGTTCGTGTCTAAGTCAATCATAAAATATACAGTAGTAATAGGAATTTCTACAGCATTACTTTCATTGATTGTTGGTTCTGAGGCAAAGGTTAACGAGTATTATCATTTGCCGAAGGAAGAAAAGCAACGGCTTGCCATTGATACTCCTCTGGTACCGGATCTGAAATACCCTTACGAAGATAATTCAGTAGAGGATCCGCTAACCAATCCTGATAAAGGTGGCTTGAAACTAAAGGATCCCTCCAATGTAAAAACAACCGTTGATTACGATCCTGCTACAGGTAATTATAATGTTACCCAAAAGTTGGGAGACCTGAATTACCGTCCCCCTACTTACCTTGACGATAAAGAGTATCAGGATTACATGTTTAAAAAACAGGTGAAAGGTTATTGGGGACAAAAGGTACATGCCGAAAGCCCGAATAATAAAAACAATACCATTGTTCCGAAACTGCATGTGGGGGGAGAGGTATTTGACCGCATATTTGGAGGAAATACAGTGAGTATCCGTCCGAACGGTTCCGCAGAATTAATTTTTGCATACAATGGTACCCGGACAAAAAACCCGGCATTACCTGCGCGTCAGCAAAAAGTAAACATGTTTAATTTTGATGAACGGATCCAGTTGAATGTTATCGGACAAATCGGGGATAAATTAAAATTAACAACCAGCTACAACACGGAAGCAACATTTGATTTTGAAAATCAAATGAAATTAGAGTATACCGGTTATGAAGATGAGATCATAAAAAAGATTGAAGCAGGAAATGTGAGTATGCCGCTTAACGGTTCGTTGATAACCGGAAGCCAGACATTGTTTGGAGTAAAATCACAATTGCAGTTCGGACGTTTAACGGTTACCAGTATTTTATCTCAGCAAAAAGGAAAAAAATCAGAAGTGGATGTGGCAGGTGGCGCACAAATAAACCGTTATGAGATTGCCGGTAATGCCTATGAGTACAATAAACATTATTTTTTGAGCCATTATTTTCGTGACAACTATAACAATGCACTTGCAAACCTGCCTTTTATAAATTCACAAGTGTTGATCACCAGGATAGAAGTATGGGTATCCAACACCAATGGGTCCACTACGGATATCCGTAATGTTGTTGGTTTTACAGAAATGGGTGAAGATGGTTCCCACATACCGGATGATATCAAAGCAACCGGTTATATCAACGATATAAAACCAGATGCCATACCAGACAACAATCAGAATGATTTGTATGGTAAAATTTTAACCAATGCCGGTATTCGTACTATCAATACTACCGTAAGTGCCATTGACAATTTATTTCCTCCGAAAAATACATTAAAACAACAATCCAATTATGAGTTATTTACTGCACGTAAACTTCAACCCAGTGAATACACTTACAATGCGAAATTAGGATACATTTCTTTGAACCAACAATTAAATCCCGAACAGGTGTTAGCTGTTGCTTATCAGTACACATTGAATGGTCAGACCTATCAGGTCGGAGAGTTATCGGACGGAGGTGTAACAGCTCCTCAGGCACTGTATGCAAAAATGCTGAAAAGCAGTAATACCATTCCTTCCTATTACAGCAATACATTAAAGCGCCGTGTTCCCTCCGAATTGTGGAACCTGATGATGAAGAACGTATACTCTGTAGGTTCTTATCAAATCAATCCGCAGGATTTTAAACTGGATGTGTACTACAATAATTCCGGAACGGATATCAATTATTTACCTGTACAAAATGAACCGCAGGTTTCTTCAAAACCATTGATTCAGGTATTGAGTCTTGATAAACTAAATCAGCAAAATGACCAAACTCCGGATGGAGTATTTGATTTTATTGACCAGGTAACGATCAATGCAACTACCGGCCGCGTTATATTTCCTGTGGTAGAACCTTTCGGGGATTATCTGAGAAGCAAGTTCACCGACCCGAATAATGCAAATACGTATGTATTTGATGCCTTATACGATTCAACCCGGACATTTGCTCAAACACAAGCAACAACGGTTGACAGGTACCGGTTAAAAGGTCAATATCAATCCTCATCAAGTTCAGAGATTTCATTAGGGGCACCCAATGTGCCTCAGGGTTCTGTAACCGTAACAGCCGGCGGAACATTGCTTACAGAAAATGTGGATTATACGGTAGATTATACCCTTGGACGTGTTAAAATTATTAATGAGGGAATTTTAAATTCCGGGACTCCGATTAAAGTATCGACAGAGAGCAATGCACTTTTTGCGATCCAGTCGAAAACATTGCTTGGTACCCATTTGGATTATCGCATCAGTAAGGATTTTACAGTTGGTGGTACCATTATGAACCTGACTGAACGTCCGATAACACAAAAGATAAATGTAGGTGACGAAC
>CAZMRM010000202.1:0-5347 GCA_964568515.1 uncultured Chitinophaga sp.
ACACCACTCCTACCGGTAACCTTCACGGGATGCCCATAGCGGCAGTCCTTGGCGAGGATAACGTACAGAATAAAATCAACAAACTAAATAAAGAAACGGCTGATTTATGGAACCAGCTAAAGAGAGTCGGAGGCATCAGCCCTAAAATCACCTACAAAGATCTTGTTTACATCAGTGTAAGGGACGTAGAACCGGAAGAAACCTATTTGATTAAAAAACACAAGATAAAAACGTTCACTACAGCAGAAGTAAAAAGAAATGGCGTGGAAAAAATATCCCGTGATGCCCTTGCTCACCTGAATCATTGCAATTTAATTTATATTTCATTTGATGTGGATAGCATGGACTCCTCCATTTCTAAAGGAACAGGAACACCGGTACGAAACGGTATTACTGAAAAGGAAGCCGGAAGTTTATGTGTTCGCCTTGTTCAGAATGAAAAAGTATGCTGCTTCGAAATTTGTGAAGTAAATCCAACGTTAGATAAAGAAAACTTAATGGCTGAAAACACATTTGAAATTTTACAAAAGGTGGTCAGCCAAATCACTTATTAAAGAATTTATGCAAGACATAGAACCATTTTATAACTGGAGACATTTATACATTGCTTCTGAAGATGAACATTCTCCTTTTTATCAACGCGAATACAGTGAGTTTGAATATACCAATACCATTTATAACTACCTGATTCATCCACAATGGGACGATATAGACTCGCCTACATTATACCTGAAAATATTATTTGCAGATTATGACCTGGGATATACTATTATTGAACTGATTGGGGAATGGAATGATTGCATTAATAATGATATCATGTTACTTAAACGTGATATCATTGAGCAACTCATGCAACATGGAATCAGGAAATTTATTCTGATCGGGGAAAATGTATTGAATTATCATGCCTCCGATGATGAATACTACCAGGAATGGTTTGAAGAAGTGGAAGATGGCTGGATCGCTTTTATGAACTTCAGAAAGCATGTACTGGATGAGTTTCAAAGAGCCAACATCGATTATTATATTCTTTCGGGAGGACAGCTGAATGATATTGCCTGGAGAACCTCCACTCCCCAGCAACTGTTTGAAAAGATTGAACAGGTAGTTCAAAAAAGGATCGGTTAAATCACCTGCCTGGTAAAACATCGAACGTTTTATCAGGCAGGAATTGTAATCTCCTCCCACACTTTGTTTTTTCATATATTTGCATTCTGAAACCGGTATCTGAAAAATGAGCACCGGATTAAACACTCTAAAAACATTTGCATTATGCCAAAAGGATTTTATACCGTTCCTGTTCCAGTAAATGAGCCTGTTAAAAGTTATTCTCCAGGAAGCTCCGAAAGAAAAGAACTTCAGACAATGTTAAAAACATTGCGTTCAAAAGAAACCGATATACCGATGTACATTGGGGGAAAAGAAGTACGTAGCAATGATAAAACACGTCTTGCACCTCCACATGATCACAAACATACCTTAGGACATTTTCACAAAAGCAGTAAAGAGCATGTAAAACAGGCTATTGATGCGGCTTTAGCAGCCAAGCCAAAATGGGAGGCCCTGGCATGGGAACACAGAGCCAGTATCTTTTTAAAAGCTGCAGAGCTGATTGCCGGCCCTTACCGTGCAAAATTAAATGCAGCCACCATGCTCGGACAATCAAAAAATGCCTATCAGGCCGAAATCGACAGTGCATGTGAAATCATTGATTTTTTAAGATTCAATGTTTTATACATGACAGAAATATACAAACAGCAACCACCTGTTGCAGGAACAGGGATTGGTGTATGGAACCGTGTAGAACAACGCCCTCTGGAAGGGTTTATCTATGCATTGACCCCCTTTAATTTTACGGCTATTGCTGGAAACTTACCATCTTCCTGTGCATTGATGGGGAATGTGGTGGTCTGGAAACCTTCCAATACCCAGGTATATGCTGCCAATGTTTTGATGGAAATTTTTATAAAAGCAGGGATTCCGGATGGAGTTATCAATCTTATCTATCCTTCCGGTCCGGATGCTGCTGATGTGATCTTTTCTCATCCCGACTTTGCAGGGATCCATTTTACAGGCTCTACAGAAGTATTCCAAAACATCTGGAAAACGATTGGGAACAATATACATAAATACAAAACATATCCCCGTATAGTGGGTGAAACCGGTGGAAAAGATTTTATTCTTGCACATAAATCTGCCGACCCAAAAATTGTCGCAACCGCTATTAGCCGCGGTGCATTCGAATATCAAGGTCAAAAATGTTCAGCCGCATCACGCGCATACATCGCCTCCAATATATGGGAAGAAGTTAAATCGTTGGTAACTGCTGATCTGAAAACATTCAAAATGGGACCTACAGAAGATTTTACCAATTTTATCAATGCCGTGATTGATGAAAAATCATTTGATAAACTTGCTAACTATATTGATGCAGCTAAAAAAGATAAAGACGTGGAAATTATTGCCGGTGGAAATTATGATAAATCAAAAGGTTACTTTATTGAACCCACGATCCTTGTAGCCAAAGATCCAAAATATGTTACCATGTGTGAAGAATTGTTCGGACCGGTATTGACATTACACGTATACGATGCCGAAAAATTTGAGGAGATTCTAAAAACAGTTGACTCTACTTCTATTTATGCATTAACCGGTTGCATCATTGCCCAGGACAGGTATGCCATTGAGCGTGGAACACAAGCACTGCGCAATGCTGCCGGTAATTTTTATATCAACGACAAACCTACGGGAGCTGTTGTAGGACAACAACCTTTTGGGGGAGCCAGAGGATCGGGCACAAATGATAAAGCCGGTTCTATGATTAATTTGTTGCGTTGGGTTTCTCCACGCACCATTAAAGAAACATTTGCACCGCCAACAGATTATCGTTATCCTTTTTTACAAGCTGATTAAAATAAACCAGCCTATAACTATAAAAAGAAAGATCCGGTGAATCACCGGGTCTTTTTTATACAAGCCTGTCTTTTTAAGACAGACTTTTAAACCTTAAGAATTATCAGTAATTTAGATCACTGATTTTTAGTCTTTAGCAATATAAAATGACTATCAGGATGTTTGTACCGGTTTGGCAAAATCTTACAGAAACGAATGTATATGTTTATTAAAATTATAATGCTATATTTTGGTAAACATCCCAATAGTTACTCAAAATAAACACCATTCCTTATTCATAATTTAAGGAATTTGTATATGTTTGAAAGATAGTATACACATTTCTTTTTTTACGTTTTTTTACCGTTTAAACAAAAAATTATCTTTTTTATTTTTTTACTCAGACAGCTTTTCATTTACCATGAAAGATAAACCAGTCGTTATAAAAGAGTTTATTTTACAAGAGCATATTTACAAAAAAATGATTGATGAATTAGAAGATTATTCAATCATTTTTTTGGATATAAATGGCTTTATACAAAGCTGGAACAAAGGTGCTGAAAAAATAAAAGGATATACTGCTGAAGAAATCATTGGTAAAAGTTTTACCGTTTTTTATTCCGAAGAAGACCGTAAAACAAACCTTCCTGAAAAATTGTTAACAGAAGCCAAAGCAAAGGGAAAAGCAGTTACCGAAGGCTGGCGATTAAAAAAAGACGGAACCTTTATCTGGGTCAATAGCGTGTTAAGTGTTTTACGTGCGGAAGATCACCATATCATTGGTTTTACAAAAATAATACGGGATTATACAGAGAAAAAGAAACTGGACGAACAATCACAGTTTTTATCAAACATTGTACGTAATATCCAGGATCCGATTATTGCAACAGATAAAAACCTTATCATTACCGACTGGAACCCTGCTGCAACAAGTTTATTAGGTTGGGAAAAAGAAGAGGCCATCGGTCAATCCACAGAAATCTTAAAATCGCTTTATCCGGGAAAAGATAAAGATGAAATTAGGAAATCTTACCAGGAAAAAGGATTCTGGAAAGGGGAAGGTATTTTTCATACAAAATCAGGAGAACCGGTTAACCTGCTTATTACAGCTTCTTATCTAAAAGAAAAAGATGGAAACATTACCGGCACGGTTATTTTGGCAAAGGATATAAGTCAACGAAAAAAGGCTGAACGTGCCCTGGAAAAATTGAACAACAACCTGGAGCGTCAGGTAAAAGAACGTACAGAAGAAATTTTTGAAAGCAACAGGCGTTTTCAGTCACTGGTGGAAAATGATTACACGATCACTGCACTTTTAGATAAAAACTTCAGGACCATTTATAGAAGTCCCTCAGCAATAAATATTATGGGATGGTCGGATGAAGAAAGAGAAAACTTGTCCAATGAAGAAATAACTCACCCGGATGATAGGGACAAGCAAAAAAAACTTATGCAGGAAATGATTGCCAACCCGGGAAAGCCTATTTACATTTCTTTTCGTTCGAGACATAAAGACGGACATTATGTTTGGATAGAAGGAACAGGAGTCAACCGTTTGCATGACAATGGTATCAACGCATTTGTAATAAATATGCATGATATTACGGAACGAAAAAGGTCAGAAGATGCCATTAAGAGAAACGAGGAAAATTACAGGCTGTTAATCGAGCGTATTTCCGATGGTTTTATCGCACTTGATAAGGACTTCCGTTACACGTATGCAAACAAGAAGATTGGCGAAATGACAGGTCATACCCCGGAATCACTCATTGGTAAAATTGTATGGGACGTTTTTCCTGATGCTATCAATACTGAAACCTACAAAGCATTTCATTTAGCTTTAAAAGAACAAAGATTTATTTACAATGTCGATTATTATGAACAGCTGAACTTATGGCAGGAAAATCACATTTATCCCTCACCCGATGGTTTATCCGTATTCATAAGAGATATCAGTGAGCGAAAAAAAGCGGAACTTGTTATTAAACAGTTGAATGAAAATTTGGAAGAACGTGTCAAACAACGAACTGCCGAACTAACTACTGCTAATAAAGCGCTTGAGTCATTTTCATACATGGTTTCACACGATCTTCAATCACCGCTTCGGACACTCAATGGTTTTACCCATATTATATTAGAAAAATACGGGAAGCAGTTTGATGAAGAACAGAAAAATTTATTCAGTTATATTATGAATAGCGGACGGCGTATGAATGTCATTATTGAAGATCTTCTTAAACTGGCAAAATTCGGCAGTGAAAAATTAACCATTACAAAAATAAATATGAAGGAGCTGTTTCAAAAAGTATGGGATGAACTCACAAAAGGTACGGCTGCCAAAGTAAATTTTGAATTACAGTCCCTGCCGGAAATCACTGGAGATAAATCCATGATGGAGCAGGCAGTTATTAATTTACTATCCAATGCCATAAAATATTCTTCCAAACTGAAACAA
>CAZMRM010000202.1:5357-7359 GCA_964568515.1 uncultured Chitinophaga sp.
TACCGGCTTTTTATGTAAAAGACAATGGCGTAGGGTTCAGCATGGAACATTACAATAAATTATTTGGTGCTTTCCAGCGCTTACACAATAAGGATGAATTTGAAGGTACAGGAATCGGATTAATGCTGGTAAAACGAATTATCGAAAATCATGGTGGAAGCATCTGGGCCGAAAGTAAACCAAATGAAGGCGCCACATTTTATTTCTCTGTTCCTGATAAAAAGGCCTCCTCCAGTTAAAAAATACCTGTTTTCTGGCATTACCACCTACCTAATATTTGTGTATTTTTACATGTCGTAAAAATATGCATATGAAAAATTTACTCAATCCGGTTTATCTCAACGAAGAGAAAATAAAGGAAATACGAAAACAATTTGAGTCAGCACAACCTTGTAAACATGTTGCCTTGCCGAATTTTTTATTGGAAGATGTTGCAGATACCTTGTATTCGAATTTTCCCAAACTCGATACACTGAATGTAAAACGAAAAAGCATCAATGAAAATAAATCGGAAGAATATCATTTTGATCGGTTTCATCCCCAATTCAATGAGATGCGTGACTTTTGGAACTCACCGTCAATGTATGAATGGATAAGTAAAGTAACTGGAATTGATAATCTGAGTTCAACTTATGATTCATTGAGTTCAGGAATTCACCAGGGTGGTCCGGGAAGTTTTGTGGATATACATGTGGATGTGAACATGAATCCTGCAGCAAAACTTCATCGCCGCATCAATTTACTTATTTATTTAAATAAAAACTGGAAGGATGAATACGGAGGTGCGTTGGAATTTTGGGACAAAGATGTAAAAAACTGTATTTCCAAAGTGATGCCTTATTTTAACCAGGCAGCGATCATGGTTACCGATGAAACATCCTATCACGGATATTCCAAAATAAATATACCACAAGACGAAAGCAGGAAATCTTTTTACGTGTATTATTATACACCTGCCGGAAAAGATTTTGTTTACCGGGATTCCCGCTTCAAAACAAGGCCTGATGAAAGTACTGCTAAAACATTGGTTACAGAAGTAAAGGAAACATTAAAAATCAATGCCAAGCGATTTTTAAAATTTTTGGGTGTCAAATCTCTTGACTTTCAGGATAAAAATAAAAAATAATACCATTGAAAGATTTGAAAGATAAGGTGATCTGGATCACGGGCGCATCTTCAGGAATCGGGGAGGCTCTTACTTATGCTTTTCTTCGTGAAAAAGCCACCATTATTATTTCTGCACGTCGTGAAGAAGAATTGAACCGTGTAGCAAAACATCCAACCAACAGTTCCAATTCGGTTTATGTTCTTCCGCTCGATCTGGAGCATACGAATGATGTACAAAAAAAAGTAGATGAGATTGTTCAACGATTTGGACGCATTGATATACTCATCAACAATGGTGGTATCGGTCATCGTACAAAAGCAATCAATACCTCCACAGAAATTGATCGTAAAGTGATGGAAATTAATTTCTTCGGAACCATCAACCTTACCAAAGCCGTTGCACGTCAGATGCAAAAACAAAAAAATGGTAAAATCGTAGTGATTTCAAGTATTATGGGAAAATACGGTCTTCCACTCTATGCTACTTATTCTGCTTCCAAACATGCATTGTATGGATATTTTGAATCCCTGCGACAGGAACTCTTTAAAGACAATGTAAAAGTATTGATTGTTAGTCCGGGTTTTATCAATACGGATGTCAGCACAAAATTATTAAAAGAAGATGGTACCCCTTATGGTATAAAAAGCGATTCCCAGGAAAGTGGAATGAGTGCCGATGCCTGTGCACAGAGTATTCTAAAAGCAATTAAAGAAAACCGTAATCATAAATTTGTAGGGAAGTATGAAATTTTCTCTGTTTATGTAAAACAGTTTTTTCCTAAGCTATTTTATAAATTAATGAGGAAAATGACCAAGGAGTAGATAAAATCAGGCCCTCTTCTACTCTTTTACAATCGCTTTCTTTTCTTTAGTAGGTATAAAAAATACCAACGGC
>CAZMRM010000203.1:0-7316 GCA_964568515.1 uncultured Chitinophaga sp.
GGCACCTGCTGCCAATGCTTTTACAATGTCGCCTGTAAAACGGATCCCTCCATCTGCAATTACGGGTACACCTTTTCCTTTTAATGCCTTTGTAACATTCATGACAGCAGTTAACTGAGGTACACCAACACCTGCAATAATCCTTGTGGTACAAATGGATCCGGGTCCTATTCCTACTTTCACTGCATCTGCACCGGCTTTTACCAAAGCTAATGCAGCTTCTGCGGTGGCCACATTTCCTACAACAATTTGCAATTTTGGAAATGCCTTTTTCACTTTTTTCAATACTTCCACTACATAAACCGAATGACCGTGAGCAGTATCAATAACAATTGCATCTACACCTGCCTGAACAAGTGCATTCACCCGATCCGTAACATCCGGTGTAATGCCTACTGCAGCAGCCACACGTAATCGTCCTATTTCATCTTTATTGGCATGAGGATGAACCTTTACCTTTATAATATCACGGTAAGTAATTAAACCAACAAGTTTCCCCTGCTTATCCACAACAGGTAATTTTTCAATTTTGTGGTGCTGAAGAATTTGTTCCGCCTTCTTTAGATCTGTCCCTTCTTTTGCCACTACCAGATCCTTGGTAGTCATTACTTCTTTTATGGATCGCTTGTGATTTTTTTCAAAACGTAAATCCCTGTTGGTTACGATTCCGATCAGTTCGGTCTTTGTATTGATGACCGGAATACCACCGATTTTATATTCTTTCATGATGCTTAAGGCATCCTTTACAGTAGCTGTTTCCGGCATAGTCACTGGATCGAGGATCATTCCGCTTTCAGAGCGTTTTACTTTGCGCACCTGTGCGGCTTGTTCCTCAATGGTCATGTTCTTATGCAAAACACCGATACCACCTTCCTGGGCAATGGCAATTGCTAATTGATACTCTGTTACCGTATCCATCGCAGCAGAAACAATGGGTGTATTCAGTTTGATTTTTTTTGTGAAATAGGAAGTCGTTTCAACTTCTCTGGGAAGTATTTCCGAATAAGCAGGTACGAGCAGTACGTCATCGTAAGTTAAGCCTTCACCTACAAATTTGCTTGAATCTAAAGACATAGGAACGGGGTTTGAATTTTAACGGTTAAAATTCCCGCAAATATACACGTTTTTTGTTTATCTCCACATAAAAATTAACGGATCAGTGTTACAGTACCTTTATATTCAAGGTATTCCCCTCTTGCTGTTTTATAACGAACAAAGTATACATACACACCGACCTCACATGTTTTTCCTCCGGCCTTGCCATCCCAACCTTTATCAACCTCTTTAGTGGTAAACAATTGCCTTCCCCAACGATCAAATATGGTAAACTCGTATTCCGTAAAATCAACAAATGTTGTTTTTGGAATAAATACTTCGTTCGGACCATCAACTCCTATCGGAACAAATGCATTGGGTATGTATACAATGGGTTCCTGGTAAGCTTCTGCAATATTCGACAAACTATTTTCTGTAAATCCATAAATATTCCCTATTCCTTCCAGCGCTTCTACATAATAATTAAATATTCCCTGCCCATTCACCAGCTGACTGATATCATCCACATATGTATTTCCCAATCCCGTATAGGGTACACTGGCAATAGGAGTGGCATCCATTACTCCGTCAATTCCTCTGTAGATGTTGTACGAGGTAACATTTCCCGACCAGTTTTCATAATCGTTCCATCTCAACTGATTGCTGAAGCTGGAAGGATCGGCAGTAGCAGTCAATAAAATGGTCCGGCCGATATTTGTTTCCAGTCCGTCAAATCCGCAACTGTCTACATTGATGATCTTATAGTAATAACTTTTGCTTCGGGTCAATGCGGTTATATCATTAAACACAACAGGCGTTTTACTGTTAGCAAGCACTTGTCCTATTTCCGTATAATTTCCGGTTAGTTCATCGGCTCTCATAATTTTATAGCTACGTGTAGAAGCTAAAACATCTGCATGGCAAGTCACCTCCACCACATCGCGTGCAACAACAGATGCCTTTCTTAAATATGTAAATTTAGGAGGTGTTGGAGCCGTGGAAAAAAACCGGATCCTGTTAGACGAAGACGTTTTGGAGCCTGAGAGATCAAAAGCCTGAACTTTAAAATAATAAGTGGTATTGGGTCCCAAATTCCCAGCAGCAAAAGTAAGTGTGGTGGAGGAAACTGTTCCGATAAGGGTATAGGGTCCTGCCTGTCCTGCTGTAGCCTGATAAATCCGATATCCTGCTAAACCTGTTCCTATGGTCGGGTAAGCTGTCCAGTTAAGAATTGCAGTTCGCTGACAGATATCCGGCTGTGCTGTCAGATAAATTGTTTGTAAGGGTGTGCCTAACAATCCTATAATACCACAAGAATCCAGGGCAGCAATTAAATAACTGTCAGCACCTTTATCCGGGGTGGATAAAGGATAATGATAAAAAGTGTTATTGAATCCATAAATGGTGTCAATGGGTATACCTCCGTTTCCTTGCTGTTTATATATCACATAGGCATTCACATCTTTGGAGGAACTGCTGTACCAGCTGAGAATAATTTTATTATCATCATCTACACTTACTGTATCCAATGATGGAGTCTCGGGGCGAATGGTATTTTTAAATGTACCTCCTGCAATGGCAGAAACAGAGGTACAACCGGTGCTATCTGTTATTTCTACTCTGTAATTGATTTGTGCATTACACACTTCAATGGAGTCTATATATTTTGTTGCTGTTGTTTCTCCGGTATATGTCCAGGTTCCAGCCGGGTATTCGATGTAAACTTTATAAATTCCGGTAGAGGAGCTTATGACCGGTGTGGCAATGGTATTCCAGGATAATCCAGCTGTCCCATTCGCAGGATTTGTGACGATTAGCTGTATGGTATTGACGGTATCCAGTGCAGATGATAAAAATTTACCATTGCAACCGGACCGTGTTTGAATGTAATAATACATGGGCACCGATTGCGCATTGGCACCTGCATGGGTATAAGTTGTTTGTGAATAGGTAAGTACACTGTCGATTTCCTGAAACGGGCCATTAGGACTGGCCGAGCTGTATATCCGATAACTGTGAAAGGTTCCGTCTTTATTGTCGGGTACGCTCCAGGTTAAAGTTACATCACCGTTTGGTAAAACAGCAACGCATCTTGGTTGAGGCGATTTAACAACCGGTTTGGCCAATACGGTAATGGATACTGTTGAAATATTTTGTGCGGGAGCCGGACAAAAATCATCCTGTACCTTAAATACGAATGTATAGGTATTGGGATGAGGGTTGCAATCCGAAATAGAAGCCACATGATCGCAGCCGGTTTGCCAGTTAAATGTTGTTGATACATTGGTTGGTGCGGTTATAGGAATCGCAGGGGATAAAGTGGCACAAGGAGGATTTAAACATCCTGTTGTTGCACTTGTGCCTAACTGTGTACCGGTAGCCGTAATCGTTAACGTCTGAGGCGTGATGCCATCTGCTAGAAACCCATTATCACTCCCATTGACCGTGAAAGAGACCACATCACCGGCTTCTACCGTATCTTTATGTGCTGTAATGGTAACCTGTGGTTTTTGATTGGTAAAACAAGGCAATAAAACGATTTGCATTTCCCTGTATATTTCTGCTACTTTTTGTCCGCATTTCCAGGCTTCCACCTTTACTACAGTCACAAAATAACCTTGCGTATAAGAAGTAAACGAAATTTCCCCGGTTGCCGGATTAATGGTTGCGGGTATATTTGCAGCGTTTTGCTTTGGGCCGGGTAAAGGGCTGTTATAGCTATAACCATCTACAAAAGGTATTTCCATTGGATTGTTGGGTGGATCATAAGGACCGCCAAAATCGGCATAGGGTTTTCCCCACGAATAATGAAGTGAATCGAGATCCGCATCGGATGCATTGTGATTATAGGTGAAAGGGTATCCCAGACAAATGACTGAACTTGGACTTTCTAAAAATGTAGGAGAGGAATCAAAACAGGGATCCGCATTTTTGCCGGAATAAGAGTACATCACTGCACGTAATGTAAATCCAAACCTGCTGGGTGTCATCAAATTACTGATGGTTTGATTGCGACAACATTCATCATAGGTAAATATCCATCCTTTTGGAGGGGGAACACCTGAAAGGGTGATGGGATAAGATTTATAAATGGTTTCCTGTACGGCACCTGCAATGATATTCGTGGAATGTGGCCAGTTGGGATCCGATTCCGCAGCCTGACAGGAAATAACAGGGCCCTTTACATTGCAACTCGGAGAAATGTCCTTCCGTGAAAAAACCCTCAACCGTATACTATCCAGGAGTGGATTATTAAACACGTACATGGTAATGGAATCTTCGCTAGGTCTTCCGTTACAATCGCGATAAAGTTTAAGGGTAAAGATGTATTGGCCATTTCCCTGGCATTCCCATGTTATTTCTCCACCCATTAAATGGGAAGCAGTTGCTTTTGAATGAATCAAAAACAGGAACAGAAGGGGGATTATGATTCTTTTTAACATGTATAAAAAAATGCCTCAACCAGCAAAAAACCTCTTTTTAATTCCGTTACTTATCATTCAAAGCGGTACAAGGGTTATTTTTTTCCAACCACTAACTCTATCATGCTGCTTTTATCCAGATAAGTATTGGCCAGATCTCTTAATTCAGATGCTGAAACAGACTTAATAGTTGCAACATACCTGTCGAAATAATCATACCCTAAATTATAGGTCATAATTCCTTTAAATCGCTCCGCAAGCGCAAATGGCCCATCCACACTTCGCAAAAAGGTCCCTAACAGATAGTTTTTAACAAGTTCCAGCTCTTCTTCTGTGATCAACTCCTGTTTTAAACGATCCATTTCGTAATAAATTTCATGAATGGCACTGGTACAAACATCTACTCCTACTTCGGTTGTAATGAAGAAATAACCTGAATTTTGCAAGGAAACCACTGCCGAACCAATTCCATACGTATATCCTTTATCTTCCCGGATGTTTGACATTAAACGGGAACCAAAGTATCCACCTAGCACTGTATTTAATACCTGCAAGGAATGAAAGTCCGCGTGTGTTTTATTAAATAATACTTTACCAATACGAATTGCTGATTGCAAGGCATCTTCTTTAAATATTACATGATGCCTTTCAAGTGTGGTTTGCAAAGCGGGAAGGGAAACAGTTGGATTGAGTGAGCTTTTCCAGTCATCCCCGCCGAAACGATCATTCAGTAGTGTATAAACGTCTTCCTCCACTCTGCCGGCAAGTATAATCTTGCAATTGTTGGAGGTGTAAAATGTTTTGTAGAATTCTGTTAGGACAGGTATACCAATCTTTTCAAAATCGTCATCTTTTACATTGATGCCATAAGGATGTTTTTCACCAAACAACAATTCTGTAAACCGTTTTCTGGCAACATTGGCTACTTTTTGTTTGTTCACCAAAAACTTTTGTTTTTTATTGGTCAGGTGTGTCGTTAATTCTTGCTGAGGAAATACAGCATCTTTGATTACCTGTTCTACGATAGGAAGGGTGCTTCTCAAATGCTTATTCAGCGTATACAATATAACGGATGCATGATCCTGGGAAACGCTTGTTTCAAGGAAAGCACCATAATAATCGACTGCATCCGCTATTTGTGATGCAGTCATTTTGGAAGTTCCTTCTTCCAGCATACTGTTTACGGTTGCTGCCTGTAAAGCCTGTTTTTGCTGAAACATTCCGGCAGAAAACAAAAATTCTATTTTTATAAGATCCTGACTTCCGGCATTAATCGCATAAACAGGGATCGCATTATCCAACTTTTTCTCAGATGCATGAATCATTTCAATGCGGTCTATGGTTTTGAACGCAGGCGATATTTTTCTGTCAATGATTTCCATATGCTGTTATATTTCTAAGTAGGTTGAATTATTTTTTCGATTTATAATACAAAGTAGAACAATTTTCTTTTCTGAAAATCCGGTTCGCTTGTTCTTTAATTTCTTCTGCTGTTACTTTCAGATAACGTTGTACTTCTTCATTGATGAGGTTGGGAGTTCCTAACAATTCGGAGATAGCAAGATTAGTAGCTTTATTCAATACCTCCACTTCACCGAATACATGTGTGGCTTCGGCTTTATTTTTAACCTTGGTAAGTTCATCTTTATCTACGAATGCTGTTTTTAATTTTTCCAGCTCCTGAAGGATGGCTTCATCCGCTTCTTCCATGGTAACACCTTGTGTGAGCTTACCGGATATAATAAACAGTCCCTCATCCAGATCTCCCATAACATAAGCATGAATATCACTGAACATTTTTTTATCTTTAATCAGTGTTTTATGCAGTCGGGATGAATTTCCCTGGGAAAGAATATCGGATATCAGATCAATTGTATGATAGGCCTTATCTTTACGGGAACACATGTGATATGCTTTATAAATGGCATCAACAGGCACATTTCTTTCAACTGTTAAAGATCTTGCTTCTGTCTGAGGCAACTCTTTTGGAAGATTCCGTTTGTTTTCCGGACCTTTTGGAATTGGTCCGAACCATTTCTCCGCTAATTTTTTTACTTCATCAACTTGTACATTACCTGCAACCACCATGATGGCATTATTCGGACAATAATATTTTTTGAAAAAACTCTTTACGTCTTCAATTTTTGCATTTTCTATATGCGAAATTTCCTTTCCAATGGTGTCCCACATGTAAGGATGTGTTTTGTACGCCATTGGACGTAACAACAACCAAACATCTCCGTAAGGTTGATTGAGATACCGTTGCTTGAACTCCTCGATCACCACATTTCTTTGTACTTCCAGACTTTTATCAGAAAAGGCGAGACTGAGCATGCGATCACTTTCCAACCAAAAACCGGTTTCCAGATTTTCCACCGGTAAGGTCAAATAATAATTGGTAATATCGTTGGTTGTAAAAGCATTGTTTTCTCCTCCTACCAGCTGTAAGGGTTCATCATAATTTTCGATATTGACAGAGCCCCCGAACATCAGGTGTTCAAATAAATGAGCAAATCCGGTTTGTTTCGGATCCTCATCCCTGGCGCCTACATCATATAATATATTCAAACAGGCAATAGGGGTTGACTTATCCTGGTGAACAATCACTCTCAAGCCGTTTGATAACTGAAATTTTTCAAATTGTATCATTATTTTTATTTGAGTCGGTTATTTTATAATTGTTCAAAATTGATATTCTGCAACTCCTTTTTTGCCATTTCAAATTCAGTCATTATTTCCTGAATAATGGCAGCAGCCGGTTTTATTTCTTTAATTAATGCTGCAATTTGTCCTATTTCAAGCTCACCTTCGTTTAAATCTCCTTCAAACATACCCTTTTTTGGTCTTCCTTTGGAAAGT
>CAZMRM010000204.1:0-2340 GCA_964568515.1 uncultured Chitinophaga sp.
CCATTATCGTTTTTAATATTAATGATAATAGGCAAGGTTGATTCAGTCGTCTGAATACTCATGGAGTTTCTTGAATTGCTTTGATTATCAAGGAAATTGTATTTAAAGGCTTTGGCCTCCCCAATTTTGAGGGCGTTATTTCCTTGCTGCGCAACTACATTTTGGCTTGCGATTAAAGCTGCAGCCGAGATACATAATAGCGTACCTGTTTTGATCTTTTTAAGTAAAATTTTAGTCATGGAGGTTAGGTTTTAGAATTTAAGTTTAAGAGCTTTTATCATTATTTACATGAATATTCCATCGCGACGTAGTGATGTTACTGCCTTCACATTTAACTAAGATATAATAGGATGGAAGAAAAAGCAATTTTTTTTAGCCCAATCTTGCCTTTTTGACGATCAATATTCTGTTATAATGTATTTAAGCAGGTGTTTTTTCTTTTTGCTCATTAATTAAATAGCCTATAAACAGGGTGTTGTAAGCTAAAATTGGTTTTAATTTGTTGTAAATCACTTAATTATATTTTTAATTTAATTAAGCTTAACGATTTAGAGGTATTTTAAGGGCTACATCAGTTATAAGGAAGGATTTCTGAATAAAAAGCCTTGTTCCATCCTTAAAATTATAAATGGAGAGGCTTTTTGAATAAAGTTTATAAATAGGAATTTTTATAAAATAGAATTTTACTCTACTTACTTTTTTGGAAAATCTGCATTAATAGATGTTTCTTTCCATTGATCGAAGTTGACTTTTAAATCCTCTAATTTTTTTTGAGCAGCATTGAATGCGGCTTCACCAAGTAATAAATAGAGAGGGGGGTGTGGTGTTTCTGTTGCTTTTATGATTGCTTTTGCTGCACGTTGCGGATCACCGGGTTGTTTCCCGCTGTAACCACGTATGTTATTTTTGTTTGTTTCTGCTGTGGATTGATAATCTTCTATTTTTGATTGGCTTTCATTGGCTGATCGTCCGGCCCAGTCTGTGCGAAAACCACTTGGACAAACAATGGTCACCTGAATCCCAAGTGGTGCCACTTCCTTTGCAAGTGCTTCGGATAGCCCGGCAACTGCAAATTTAGTAGCATTGTAAAAACTTAATGCAGGAAATCCGACCAGTCCTCCAATGGAAGAAATGTTAATGATGTGACCGCTTTTTTGTTTCCTCATAAACGGCAGAACATGTTGAGTGAGTAAGGAGAGTCCAAAAAAATTAACTTCAAACATGTACCGGATTTCTTTCTCGTCACTTTCTTCTAAGGAACCAAAATATCCTATGCCGGCGTTATTAACAAGTACGTCAATACTTCCAAATGTATCGTAAACCTTTTCCACTCCTGCTTTTAATTGTTCGGGTTTTACCATATCCAATTCAAGTCCCATTGCATTTTCATATCGATCCAGAATATCCAGAATATCCTTTGTTTTACGGGCAGCAACAGCAACCCGATGTCCCTGTTCCAACGCTTGTAAGGCAAGAGCTCTTCCAAAACCTGTAGAACAACCGGTGATAAACCATACTTTATTTTTCATAGCTGTTAATTTTTTTGGTAAAGTTACTATTCCAATAGTCACAAATAATAGAATGTTTTCACAATTAATAAATTTATTATTGTTAAGTTTGCACCTCTTAAACATCCCTGGATTATTATGAAGATCTTTCTAACATTTTTTATAGTTACCTTATTTTCTTTTACACTTTCCGGACAAAATTTAAGCGCGTATACAGATTACAAAAATTATTTTTATGCTTTTGATAACGGACCTAATATTGAATTGGAAAGCCAACCCATCAAATCGTACAAAGTAGGCGGTAATGCTGTTGCTTATGTTAACGGCACCGATAATTTCCGTGCCTATTATAAAGGAGAAACATATGATCTGCTGGCAATAGCCCCTGCTGACTATATAGCCACTGATAATTATATTACATTTTACAGAGATATGATCCTGAATGTTTTTGATAATGGAAACCGAAAGGTACTATCAGGATATACTTCTTTATATAAAGCTGGTGATAGCCTCGTTGGTTTTTATGATTTGACCAATTCTATCTTAAAAGTGTATTACAACGGACAAATACATGAAGTTGAACCAATACAAGGCAGGGAGGTTGATTCCGTTAAGTTTGAGGTTGGAGATAATATAATGGCCTATGTAAATGGTGCTGACCAGTTTAAATTATTTTACCAGGAGCATGTTATCAATCTGGAAAGTAATTCTCCGACAAGTTTTCAGGCTGGAAAAAATATAGTGTCCTATGTTGATGGATATACCCAAAATTTTAAAGTGTTTTATAAAGGGATGAGCTATACACTGGAAAATATGCCACCAGCTTCTTACA
>CAZMRM010000204.1:2350-3923 GCA_964568515.1 uncultured Chitinophaga sp.
TGATAGCTTATGTAAATAATACGGGGGATTTTAAAATATTTTTTCAGGGACAACTTTTGAAAGTATCTTCGTTTGCACCCGTATTTTATGATGCTACAGATAATGTGGTTGTTTTTTTTGATAACAGGTTTTATACAGCTTTTTACAATGGAAAAATAACGACACTTGAAACCTATGTTCCACAATCCATTCAGAAAGATTATAATACGGTAGCGTATATTGACCGAAGCGGCTATTTACAGGCACTCTATGGTGGCAAACAACAAAAGATCTCGGAAGAAAAAATTACATCATTTGAGCTTAGCGGAAATGTTCTTAAATACAATTCAGGCATGAGTGATATCAAATTTTTTGTAAATGGAAAAACAATCATTCATTGACCTTTTTTCTGTTGATAGTTCAATTCAATCTTCCAGACTCCAGCTTTGATTACATCCATGTTTATTAAGCATACAGGTACAAAAGTTGGATGTAAAAATCATGATCTCAAAAGAAAACATAGAAAAACCGGATGTGGTGCTGATTGGTGCAGGTATCATGAGTGCTACGTTAGGCGTTATATTAAAACTTCTGCATCCGGAACTTACCATTCAAATTTTTGAAAGATTGGATATTATTGCCGGAGAGAGTTCAGATGCCTGGAACAATGCCGGAACCGGTCATTCTGCATACTGCGAATTAAATTACACACCCCAATTAAAAGATGGTTCTGTTGATGTTTCAAAAGCCATTACAATTGCCGAGTCATTCGAATTGTCTAAAGAGTTTTGGGCCTATCTTGTAAAACAGGGATATTTAAAAGATCCTAAGACATTTATTCATAAAGTACCCCATATCAGTTTTGTATGGGGAGAAGAAAATGTAAATTATCTTAAAAAACGATACGAAGCACTTATTCAAAGTCCTCTTTTTAAAAAAATGCAGTTTTCAGATAACCCCAGCCAATTACAGAAATGTATGCCTTTGGTGATGAATGGAAGAACTGCAGATGCGGCTGTAGGAGCCACTTACATGGTAGAAGGGACAGATATTGATTTCGGTGTACTGACAAGAGCCTTATTCGATTTTTTAAAAACACTGAACGGAGTTGAACTTTTTTTTCGGGAAGAAGTGACAGATCTGGAAAAAATAGAAGACGGTTCCTGGGATGTACGGATTAAAAATTTGGTTTCGGATAAAAAAAGAACCGTGAATGCCGGATTTGTATTTATTGGAGCAGGAGGTGGTGCTTTGCCTTTGTTGGAAAAATCAAATATCAAAGAGGCAGAAGGTTATGGCGGTTTTCCCGTAAGCGGACAATGGCTGAGGTGTACCAATGAAAAAATAATTAAATTGCATCACACAAAAGTATATGGTAAAGCATCTGTTAATTCGCCACCGATGTCGGTTCCTCATTTGGATACAAGAGTGATTGATGGAAAAAAAGCATTGTTATTTGGTCCATTTGCCGGTTTCTCTACTAAATTTTTAAAGAACGGATCGTATTGGGATTTGCCGGCATCCATCGAGTTGGACAATATTATTCCAATGATTTCTGCAGGTTTGCATAACCTGCCTTTAACTAAATATTTAA
>CAZMRM010000204.1:3933-7181 GCA_964568515.1 uncultured Chitinophaga sp.
ATTTAATCAAACAGGCACGTCAGTCACCAGAAGACAGGATGCAAGCATTGAGGGAATATTTTCCCGAAGCCAAAAAGGAAGACTGGGAATTGGTTGTTGCAGGTCAGCGTGTACAAGTAATTAAGAAGGATGAAAAGGAAGGAGGAGTCCTTGAGTTTGGTACTGAAATCATTCATGATAATGATGGCTCTTTAGCGGCCCTGCTGGGAGCTTCACCCGGTGCTTCCACATCAGTAAAAATTATGCTTGATATTTTAGGTGCTTGCTTTTATACAAAAGTAAATTATGGAGGTTGGAAAGAAAAAATAAAAACAATGATACCCTCTTATGAAAAAGCATTGAGTAAGGATCCGGCTCTTTATGAGCAAACAAGTAAAGTTATCAATGAGGTGTTGGGGTTAGATTACCGGGAAAATAAAAATCCTTTGGATTTAATCTCAATAAAATAAATTATTCTATTAAAAAATTCAAAGGATTTTAAATCAGCAGCAGTAAATAATTATTGAAAGAATTTAGGTCTTACCATATTTTCAAAGGAATAGATCTTATTCCATTTTTCCTGTGTAATGAATTTTCTTTCTTTTACAACAATGGTATGAACAGATTTACCCGTTTCTCCTGCTTCTTTTGCAATCTCTGCACATGTTTCATATCCGAGAATTGGATTGAGTGCAGTCACAATACCAATGCTGTTCATCACAAAATCAGCACAAACTTTTTCATTTGCAGTAATTCCAAGTATACATTTATTAATTAAAGTATCAATGGCATTGGTCATGTATTCCAAAGAAGTAAACAAACTAAACCCTATAACAGGTTCCATTACATTTAATTGTAATTGCCCTGCTTCAGCGGCCATTGTAATGGTAACATCGGCACCGATTACATAGTATGCGGTCTGATTTACAACTTCCGGTATTACCGGATTGACTTTTCCGGGCATAATGGAAGAACCAGGTTGAAGCTTTGGTAAATTGATTTCATTGAGGCCGCATCGGGGACCAGAGGAAAGTAAACGCAAGTCATTGCATATTTTTGAAATTTTCAAGACACTTCTTTTCAATGCTCCTGAAAGCTGAACATAATCTCCGGTGTCAGAACTTGCTTCAATCAGGTTATCAGCAAGTGTTACCGGGATCCCGCTGATTTTAGCCAAATGTTTATTCACCAGTTGAGGATAGTTTTTGGGTGTATTGATCATGGTTCCAATCGCCGTTCCTCCCATATTGCAGTTGGCCAACAAATTCCTCGCTTCTTTTAGTCTTAAAATATCTTCTTCTATTGCACTGGCAAATCCTTTAAATTCGTCGCCAAGCACCATGGGCACAGCATCCTGAAGCTGTGTCCGGCCCATTTTTAAAACCTGTTTGAATTCTTTCCCTTTTTTTAAAAAAGCATCTTCCAGTTTTTTTAGTATTTCTATATACCGGTCTATTTTTTTATAAAGTGCCAATCGTAATGCTGTAGGATAAGTATCATTTGTAGATTGGGAAAAATTTACATGATTATTGGGATGCAGGTACTTGTATTCCCCTTTTTTTCTTCCCATGTATTCCAAACCAATGTTTGCAATCACTTCGTTGGCATTCATGTTAACAGAGGTGCCGGCGCCGCCTTGTATCAAATCGGTAACAAACTGATCATTGTATTTTCCTGCAATGACTTCATCACAAGCAAATACAATGGCTTTTTTTACAACAGCAGATAAAACATTACATTCGTAATTGGCGATAGCAGCAGCTTTTTTTACATATGCAAATGCCTGTATAAATTCAGGATGATGAACCACTTGTATACCTGTAATGTTAAAATTTTCCAGTGCACGTGCTGTTTGAACACCATAGTATACATTATTCGGAATTTCTTTTTCGCCGATAAAATCATGTTCAATACGGCTTTTTGTTTTTTTGGAGGACATAAACTTAGAGATTAATTGTTTCCTAAAAGTAGAAATATACCCTGAAATAACATAATGATTATAGGGATAATGATGATCAAACAGAAGACCAACAGGAAATGTTCTCGTTTTGTAGAAAAGAATTCTGATAAACTATTGTAGAATGGAATTTTCCAATTCAATGAAAATTTACTTTTTATCGGTTCTTGTTTTTCCTGCTGTTGTCATAGACAAGGAAGAGTTTCGTTTCATTGTTTTTATAAACGTTACTTGCCGGAATCGTATACCACTCCAATCCAGATCAATAGCAACAGCCCTCACTGCTTCAAATCCTTTTTTACCAAGTGCTTCCCAACCCCTATCGCGGTTTATTTCGGCTTTGTATTTTTTTGAACTACCCTTGGGATAAGCAAACCATACCAAAACTTATCGAAAATGGAACTAATTATTTTTTCCACTTCATTTTTTGTTTGTACAAAAGAGAGAATGAATCCAACTTGTTTGACTTCAGAAATACCCTTAAGGGTGAGTACGGTGATTTTAGTTCCCGTTTTTTTTATGGCGTCTGTTTCAGCTTTGAATTCGTCTGGAGGAGAAATGACAATGATATTCTGATTTTTATGATTTAGTTTTTTTAATAATAGTGTTGACATCTGTATTTTATTTAATGGGTGTTCTTCCTTTTTTTACTTATAATTTCGAATTGGATAGAAATTGACTCCCCATCTTCATCTACAAGTGTTAATTGATGAATACCTTCATCCGGTGCCAATCCCATTTGATGTATATTCTGTGTAGTACCCATATAATTTCCATCCAGGTGCCAATATAAGTGCGCATAATAATTTCTATGAGCAATTTGAAAAATCGTTTTCCCCATTGTTCCATCCAATTCTACAGGGACATAAATTTTACTTAATTGTTTTGGATAAATAACCTCCATTACATGAGTACCACTTGCGTAACATCCTTTTCGGTAGGGCGGCAATTCTTTATAATGCGGATTTTTAAATTTATAATACCATTCAACTGCAGGAGGAAGCACAAACCAGGATACATGCTGCATTCTTGAAACATCTTCACAATTGCTGTTCACCCTGTAGTTACCGCTTTCATCCAGGTGTATCAAACGGTGGTATTTACAAGGTTCGGAGCGGGAGCCGGATGATGGTATCCAAACTGTATCGAGCGGTTGACAGATATCACTGGCCTTACTACCGCTCTGGTGACATATTACTTCTTTTTTCATTTCATCATAGGGTTGCAGAAACCAGTTGCCTTGTTTTAACAAGCTAAAAATTTCAAACAAAACCGGTGCTGCGGTCTGTATGCCTGTTAAGCCTGGTCTTCC
>CAZMRM010000205.1:0-4798 GCA_964568515.1 uncultured Chitinophaga sp.
CAATCGAGTTAAATTGTTTTACGGGTTTGCTAAGGTCGCCGATATTATTTTGCTGATTGCCATCATTATTGTTCAGTGCAGGTTGTGCTTCCACACCACCTTTTAATTTTAATTCCAGCACCTCGGCACCTCTGAACACATTTCTGTTTTGATAAACCAAACTTGCCTCAGCACCTAAATTACCGGATGTGTTCTTGCCCTGTGCCTCAATTGTGAAAGATTGCTTTAAAATAGGACTCAATTGAATGTAACAATCCAGTTGATTATCAGAAACAAGGGTGAAATAAATATTGATGGATTTAAAAGCCTTTAACTCAGATAATCGTTTATAAGTGTCTTGTGTATTTTGTGCCTGATAGAGCTCTCCTTTACGTACAAAAATAGAGTTAAGCAAGACCCTGCGCTTATACCTCATTGGTCCATTGTGTAAAAAATAGTAATCGCCGGCTTTGATCGTATCCTTATTTAAAGGATCCAGTTTTTTTGAAATAAAATCAGGTTGTATGTACACATTGTTTATATAAAAGCGTGGGTGGGGCCGTTCCATCAGAGAATCTGAATACTCTGACATTTTCTGAGTGAAATTTTTAATGCTCAGGGTAATACCCACTTTTTTACCCAGACTTCCGGTGTCTATCTTGTAATGGATATAATCTTTTGTAAACAAATAGTAGCCGTCATTATTCAAAAGATTAGTGATCCGTTCTCTCTCTTTTTGCAAAATATCGACATCGTAGTTATTACCACGTTTAATTAAACTGTTAGCGGTATCAGCAAAAACATAGTATTTTACCAATTCATCGGGTATCACATAATCGATCGACTGTATGGTGTAAGGGGAAGAAGCTTTAATTTTATAATAAACTATTGCTTTTTTGTTTCCTTTAAAATAAGCGGAATCTTTAACGGAACTGATAAAATAGCCTTTGCTATTCAAATACAGTTTTATTTGTGCAGCAGATTTTTTTGCAAGTAATGAATCATAAACAACCGGTGCTTCTCCAATTTCAAGCAGCCATTCTCCTACAAGTTGACCTCTTCCGCTTTTGGTTTTTTTACCATTTGCGATCCGTTTGGCATTCTTTCTTTCTAATTTTTTATTTTTTTCTATTTGCTTCTGAGTTAAACGTTTTTCATTAACAAGGTTGTGTAACCATAAATGAAAGCGGAATACTTTAAATATTTTTCTGTTCGGTTTTTGTTTGATAAAGGTTTCTATGTCCTTTTTTTCAAGCTTGGTATCTTTATCAATAACATAGTTATTTAAAAGGAAACGGTCGCCCTCTTTTAATTTGCGGGTAGGGCTGCACGAAAAGAAAAATAACAATGGTAATGTAACAATCAGAAAGGGGCGTATATAAGATGTCTGTGGTGTCACACGTTCTGTTAATGCTTAAGAAGCAAAATTAAGCTTTTATCTCTAAAAACAGGAGATGTTTTCACATTACACAAAAGAATTTTTATGCAACTTTACACCCGGATCAAGAAATGGTAAATGCTTTCTAAAAATCAAATTAAATTTTTAAATGCGCTTAAACAGAAAAAGTTCAGAGAAGAACAAGGGCTGTTTATGGCAGAGGGATATAAAATCATTTCCGAATTATTGGCTTCTTCTATCAAGGTGAATCAGGTTTATGGTATTGAAGAGGCAATTGATCAACTAAAAAAGCAGGATCAGACAGAATTCATTCCGATAAAGACTGCTGAACTTGAACGCATTTCCTCTTTGATCACTCCCAATGAAATGTTAGCTGTTTGTGAGATTCCAGATCACCAGCTACATTATCAGGCGTTAAATAATAAACTTACACTCGTATTGGATACCATTCAGGATCCGGGAAATTTAGGAACAATGATACGTATTGCGGACTGGTTTGGAATAGAAACAATACTTTGTAGCGAGCAAAGTGCTGATGCATTCAATCCCAAAGTGATACAATCAACAATGGGATCCATTTCACGTGTGAAAATTCATTACCTCGATCTCCAAAAATGGTTATTACTCAATCAGCAAGAATTAAAATTGCCGGTATATGGAGCCTTATTGAAGGGAGAAAACATTTATTCGCTTCAGTTACCTGCTGCAGCATTCATTGTAATTGGCAATGAATCAAAAGGCATTGCACCTGAATTGATCCCATTCATAACAAATAGAATAACCATTCCTTCCTTTTCCCATTTTAAATCCATTGAAGGTGAAACAGAATCTTTAAATGCAGCTGTTGCAACTGCGATCATCTGTTCCGAATTCAGAAGAAAATAATCAATATGTCATTTTGTTTTAAGCAGAAGGAATTAGTTATAAATAATTCATAACTAGGCTGTTGAAAAACTTTGAGAAATTACTTATCTCACAAGTTAAATTTTTTACATCTTGCCACACTCTTAACCAAATACATTTAACCATGAAAAAAATTTTAGCTTTCTCTCTCTGTTTTTTATTTACAACATTTTTATTTGCCCAGAAAAAAGTGACGGGTACAGTAAATGATTCTAAAGGAACTCCTTTGCCAGGGGTTAATGTCCTTGAAAAAGGAACTTTTAATGGAAGTAGTACCGATGCAAATGGTAAATTTTCATTAACCATAAAAGAAAATGCAACGCTCGTGTTTTCCTTTGTTGGTTATGCAACGAGTGAAGTGTTAGTTAACGACCAAACTGATTATACAGTTAGTCTTACCGAAGGCACCGACCTTCAAAGTGTTACGGTCGTAGGTACGCGTACACCGGCGCGAACAAATACTTCTTCCACATTACCAATCGATGTTATTGCTGCAACAGAAATCACTTCGACCGGGCAAAATTCGTTTGATAAAGCATTACAGTACAGGGTACCGTCTTTTAATACTGTTCAGACTCCTGTAAATGATGCGACCTCCCTACTGGATCCTTATGAGATCCGGAACATGGGTCCAAGCCGCACATTGATTTTAATTAACGGGAAAAGAAAAAATCCTAGTGCATTGCTATATGTTCAAACATCACCAGGAAGAGGAGAAACCGGTGCCGATCTGGCAGCAATTCCAATGGATGCGATTAAACGTGTCGAAATATTAAGAGATGGAGCCTCTGCACAATATGGATCAGATGCCATTGCTGGTGTAATGAATATTGTTTTAAAGGATAATGTCGATTATGGAAATGTGAACTTAAGAGGTGGAATCACTTCTAAAGGTGATGGTGAAATGTTTGGTGTGAGCTTTAATAATGGTAGTTCAATTACAGATAAAGGATACATCAATTATACAATTGATCTGTCCAGAACAGGACTTGCAAATCGTCCGGGAACTGTAAGTGCAGATGGTGAATTCAATACTTTTTATGATCCTACTGCTGCTGTACCTATAACAAAAGAACAGGTACAAGCATTTCTTAAAGAAAAACCGGATGCAGGAAATGTGAATGGTTCTCCGGAAAATTCAGCTATCAAACTGTGTGTAAACGGTGGTTTTGATATTACAGATAATATTCAGCTGTATTACAATGCGGCCTACGTCAACAAAAGAGTAAATAGCTTTGCAAATTACCGTACTCCTTATTGGCAGCCAACCGATTATGGATTACTGACTCCCCCAGGTGAAAAATACATGGGATTTGGACCAACATTTCAGGGTGTTTTAAATGATTACAATGCTACTGTAGGTTTTAGATCTACAAGAAATGGCTGGAATACAGATGTTAGTTTTACAACCGGCGGCAATCAACAAATTTATACGGTTAACAACTCCTTGAACTACGGAATAGAAGCAAGCAGGGCAGAAGCAATAGCATTTAATACGGCGAATCAAACGCAGATAGATTCCGGTTTGATAAGCGCAAAACCTGTTCTTGCAAAAACACCTACATCATTTCATCCGGGAGGAGCAAAATTCAGACAGGATGTAGGAAACTTAGATATATCAAAAATACTGACCGACAAGGTAAGTATTGCGATGGGAGCAGAGTTCCGCTCAGAAACATTTGAAATACTGGCAGGAGACGAAGCTTCCTATATTCTTGGAGGAGCAGAATCATTCGCCGGAAATGATAAAGTCAACTCCTATTCTTCCAATCGTCATAATATCGGTGGTTATTTTGATGTTGCCCTGGATCTAACTCCCGATTTTCTAATTAATGGTACCGTAAGGGCAGAAAATTACAGTGATTTTGGAAATACACTCATTGGAAAATTCAGCACACGGTATAAATTTTTACAAGATAAAATAACACTAAGAGGTTCCGTTTCAAGTGGATTCAGGGCTCCATCGCTACATCAGATTTACACGCAAAAAGCACAATACTCTTTTGGAAACGGACAAATTGAAGTACAAGGATTATTGAACAACGTGTCTGCAGAAGCACAGGCATTGGATGTACCTAAGTTAAAACCCGAAAAATCGTTAAACATAACGTTTGGATTGGGAATAAAACCGGTTTACAATTTTAGTATCACATTAGACTACTACAATATCACTGTAAAAGATAGGGTTGTGTTGAGTAATACAATTGGTCACACTCCGGGAGGAAACACTGAACTGGATAATATCTTAAATGCATCTAATATAAAAAGCCTGAGCTTTTTTGTAAATGGTTTGGATACCAGAACTTCAGGGATCGATCTTGTAATGAGTTATAGAAACATTGAACTGGGTGCTGGGCGTATGGCTTTAAACCTTTCCGGAAATTATACAATTGAAAATAAACGCGTTGGAAATGTGAAAAATCCGACTGTAATTGAAAGTGTAGGGCAAACAGTGGTGAACGCTACACAAGAAGCATTGATGTTTACATCACGCCCTCAGTTTAAAGCGATCGTGGG
>CAZMRM010000205.1:4808-7180 GCA_964568515.1 uncultured Chitinophaga sp.
ATGATATTCGCAAATTTGCTTTTAGCTTAAACAACACGGTTTTTGGACCTACCAAATTTAGAAATGCCGATTTAAATGAAAATTTGCAGGTAGAGTTTTTAACCAAACTGGTTACGGATATCGCAGTGTATTACAAAATTACAAACAGAACAACAGTTGGTGTAAATGTTAATAACATCTTCAATGTATTGCCTGAATGGAAATTTAAAGCTTTAAATGCGCAAGGAGAGACCATTTTAAGCAGCCCGGATCAGGTAAAAGCACAATCCGATTTTGTAACATTCAATCAGCGATACGCAATGACTACTTATGATGGCTCTCACTTCAGCCAGCTAGGTACCATTTTTAATGTATCGGTAAATGTTAAGTTCTAAATTAAAACACTCAGTCATTCAGGATATGAACTGTTAAACATGCTGCAAGTGCAGCTGTTTCAGTTCTTAACCTGGATGTACCAAGTGATATCTCTTCAAACCCGTTTTCAAGGGCCAGCTTTACCTCTTCAATGGAAAAATCTCCTTCCGGACCAATCAGAATCAGCACGTTTTGTTCTGTCTGGTATACTTTTTTTAATGAGGATTTATTTATTTCTGCTCCAAGAGAGGGATGACAATGGGCAATGAGTTTTTGCCCATTAAAATCGTTGAAAGAAGGTATAAATTTTTTGAAATCACAAAGCTCATGAAGTACTGGTAAATAGGCTTTCAAACTCTGTTTCATCGCTGATACCAGTACTTTCTCCAGTCGCTCGGTTTTAACAATGGCACGTTCACTATGTTTACAGTTCAGAAGAGATAACTCATCAATACCTAATTCTGTTGCTTTTTCTGCAAACCATTCCAAACGGTCCATATTTTTGGTAGGAGCGATAGCTATGTGCACTTCATAGGAACGTTTTCCCGGATCAGTGGTAACATTGAGTATTTTTACTTTACAGTGCTTGGGGTGATCAAGAATGATTTCAGCTTCGTACCAGCCACCTTTTCCATCAACCAGCACGATTTTGTCACCTATCGTTAAACGCAATACACGAATACAGTGCTTACTTTCTTCTTCATTTAATGCGTATTCCGGTAAAGAAATATCAGGTGTATAAAACAAATGCATAAGTGCGGATGATTTACTCGGTTACAAATATAGGGATATTGATTTTACTCAACGATAGAAAATAAAATGTCCTGCACAGGAGGATATGCAGGACATTTTATAAAATAATTCAATAAAACTCTTTAAGCGTTAACTCAAAAAGTAACTGAAACTATGCATTAACAGTAGCTTTTGGTGCAGCAGCTAAAGTTTCTTCATTTGCTGCAGAAGCATATTGTTCAAAGTTTTTAATAAAGGATGCTGCTAACTTGTTGGCTGTTGTATCATAAGCTTCTTTGTCTTTCCATGTATTGCGTGGGTTCAAGATTTCAGCCGGTACCTCCGGACATTCAGCCGGTATTTGTAAATTAAATAAAGGTAATGTATCGTATTTTACTTTATCCAGTTTGCCTGTTAAAGCTGCTGTGATCATAGCACGTGTATAGGACAGTTTCATACGGCTCCCTACACCATAGGACCCGCCGGACCAGCCTGTATTTATTAACCAGACGTTTACATTATTTTCTTTTAGTTTTTGACCAAGCAATTCAGCATATTTTGTTGGATGCAAAGGTAAAAACACTTTTCCAAAGCAGGCTGAAAAGGTTAAAGTAGGTTCTGTAACACCTACTTCAGTACCTGCAACTTTTGCGGTGTAACCTGAAATGAAATGATACATTGCCTGTCCTGGGGTAAGCTTGGAAATAGGAGGAAGTACACCATATGCATCACACGTCAGAAAAAAGATGTTTTTTGGTGTTTTACCCACTGATGGTTCAATCGCGTTATCAATAAATGTTACCGGATAGCTTACGCGTGTATTTTCTGTTTTTGAAATATTCGAATAATCAACGGTACATGTATTTTCATGTAATTCAATATTTTCAAGTAAAGCTCCGAATTTAACGGCATTAAAAATCTGTGGTTCTTTTTCTTTTGTAAGGTCTACACATTTTGCATAGCAACCACCTTCAAAGTTAAAAACCCCATTATCGCTCCACCCATGTTCGTCATCTCCAATTAATCCTCTGCTCGGATCGGCAGAAAGTGTGGTTTTGCCTGTTCCGGATAGTCCGAAAAAGATCGCAGTATCCCCCTCTTTGCCTACGTTAGCTGAGCAATGCATAGATAATACACCTTTTTCATGGGGTAATATATAATTTAATAAAGAGAAAATTCCTTTCTTAATCTCACCCGTGTAGGCAGAGCCGCCAATTAAGATAATTTTACGGGTCATATTCAGTATCGTGAAGTCTACACCAACCAGCTTCAACTTGTAAGAACAG
>CAZMRM010000206.1:0-7073 GCA_964568515.1 uncultured Chitinophaga sp.
CCCGCGACCTCTGCCGTGACAGGGCAGCATTCTAACCAGCTGAACTACCAGTCCTCAATTACGTTCTGTAATTAATGGAGTGCAAAAATAGGTTTATTTTCCATTCCAGCAAAAAATAAATCAAAAAAAAATAATTTTTTAAAACTCCTCCTGAGTATCAGTAATTTATTTGTTGGATACTATTTTGTTTCAGCAATCGCAACAAGTAATTTTTCCAGCTTCCTCTTCATTTCTGTGGGAGAGCATTCATAATTGTTAGCTATTATTGAAAAACAAAGAAGATCGCCTCTTTTATTTTTTACATATCCGCAATATCCTCTAGCCTTATTGATGTACCCGCTTTTTGCTCTTAAGTTATTTTCAGCACAGGTGCCTTCACATAAACCTCCTAAAGAACCTGATTTACCAGCAATAGGGAAAGATTTATAAAAAACATCAAAATTTTTGTCCTTTACCATTTTCGTTAAAATTTGAGCTTCTGTTCTGGTGGTAATGACATTTGCTCTTGCTAATCCACAGCCATCGCTCATTGTAAATCCGCCCATGTCAACACCTCTGTCTCTCCAGTAAGCAGTAATAAACTGGGCACCTTTGCTCTCCGTTCCCAATCCTGCTTTTTTGTAACTGATGATTTTTAAAAGATGTTCGGCATAGAGGTTCACACTTTTTAAATTGGTCCAGTACACAATTTTATCCAAAGTGGGAGAGTAATGAGTATGTATGTTCTTTCTGCCGTTTACAGCATATTCATTTGTTTCTTTCAGTTTTCTTGCAGTGGTTGCTTTTTGAGAAATACTAATATTTAATTTTTTTAAGGCTTGCTCCAGGCTTTGTGCGCAGGTCAAAGCTGGATCCGGTAATGATCCCTCCACTTCAAAGCTTTTTCTATTGGCCGGAATGGTTCCTTCTACTGTTCTGTTATAAGAGTAGGGAGCTCCATATATAAATGCACTATCGTTCGTACCACCAGCTGTTACTTCATTTGTGATCTGTAATTCGTCAATTGCAGGATCTATGCGGTTTATTGTTGTTTTACTACCGTTGGTTCCGGATTTAAAAAACACACTGTATTTGTTATCATGATAACTTAAACCACTGGCACCTGCACCAAAATAGTTTCCGATATCTCCCCAGATCCATTGGTCCGGTAGTAAATTGGACTCAAAAATTTCAGCATCTCCAATGATAGCTCCTTGTATTTTTTTGATCCCTTTTGCTTTAAGTATCAGCGCCCATTTTTCGACAGCAGACAAAGAATCTTTTTTCTCTTTGAAATAGGAAGACTCAAGAGTTGGATCACCACCTCCTGTTATATATAAGTTACCTTTAAGAAGTCCACTTATGGAATCAAAAGTTCCATCATATTGCAATTGTGTTCTAAAAACATAATCGCTCCCCAGCATTCCGAGTGCAGCACTTGTCGTTACAATTTTTAAGGTGCTTGCCGGAATCAAACTTATATGCCCATTATAATCCGCAATGATTGAATCTGTTTTGGTGTTGATGACATAAATGCCCCAGGCAGCATGTTTCATGGCTGCATCCTTTTTTAAATTTTCAATTTCTTTACCTAGAGATTGAGCAATGGAAAAGAAAGGACAGCAAATCATGCAAAACAGAAGGAAGTTCCTGAAAATCATTTTTAAGGAATATAAAGTTACTTTTCAACTAATTTATCAATGGCAGCTGCTAATTTCCTATCCTTTTCTGTAACAGTATTTCCGGCATCATGTGTACAAAGCGCAATGTTTACTTTATTATAAACATTTGACCAATTGGGATGATGATTCATCTTTTCTGCGACAAGGGCCACTTTGCTCATAAATGCAAATGCTTCTATGAAATCTTTAAATTCGAAATCACGGTGAAGTTGATTTTTTTCTTCTTTCCACATAGTTTTATAGAATTAGTTAGATTGAATTCAACAGTTGCTGATGGCGACAAATATACCATCTATTTTAAGTATTCTTTCATTTGTTTTCAGGTTAAAATGGCTTAAGTTTATAGTAATCAAAGAATATCCTCATGAAGACAAAACTGCTACTTCCTTTATTATGCTTCTTTTTTACTCTTTTGGCAGCAAAGGTATTCAGCCAGCCGTCAAGTTTTAATTCAAAAGGTATCGGAGGAGGAGGAGCGCTCTTTGCCATTTCTCTGAATCCTGCAAATAATAATGAATATTATGTAGCCTGTGATATGGGCGAAGTGTTTCATACTACCGATTTTGGCAACAGCTATTCCCAGGTACACTTCAAACAATTAATTGGTGGTCATAATTCTAAAGTGTGCTACACAGCTACTCCCGGATTACTTTTTTGTTTGAATTATGCAGCTGATAAAGTGGTTCCTGTAAAAAGTACAGATCATGGATTAACCTGGAAAACACTTGCCGGTAATCCGGATGAAACAGAAGAAGTTTATACGATTGATGTGGATTATAATAATCCGGACAGGATCATTCTTTCGCACTATGGAACTATTTATTTTTCAGACAATGGTGGAAATTCCTTTAAAAATATTCACACGGCCACCACAAACGCCGGAAACGTTGTTGCGGGTGTTTTTTTTGATGCGAGCACCATTTTTATAGCAACCAATGATGGTGTACTGGTATCGACCAATTCCGGATCAAGCTTTACAATTGCCACGATTACAGGTATTCCTGCTAACGAGCGCATCTGGTCATTTGCCGGAGCAAAATCGGGTGGTATTACGCGCTTTTTTTGCATTACAGGAGATGCCGGAGATATTTATCCGGGACTGGTAGGATCAGATTATTATGACTTTATGAAAGGTGTTTATTCGGTAGACTATGCGTCAGGGAACTGGATATCAAAATTGAATGGTATCACGAAAGGGACAGATTTTCCAATGTTTGTTGGCATGGCAACCAATGATATCAATACTGTTTACCTTGCCGGAAGTAACAGTAGCTCAGAACCGATTATACTAAAAACCTCCAATGGAGGCAGTAACTGGAGCAATACGTTTATGACCTCCAACAATAAAAACATCAATACAGGCTGGAGTGGTGCCGGAGGGGATCGTGGATGGAGCTATGGCGAATGTCCCTTTGCCGTTGCCGTTGCCTCCAATAATTCGCAACAGGTTTGTTTTGGCGATTTAGGGTTTGTTCATAAAACCTCCAATGGAGGCAATACCTGGCAGCAAGGCTATGTAAACACAAAGGGACAACATGCTGTCAATACCACCATTACTCCGGGCCAAAGCTATGAAAGCATCGGAATGGAAAATACAACCTGCTGGCAAATACATTGGGTAGATGCATCTGTTATATGGTCCTGTTTCTCAGATATCAGAGGCATAAGAAGTACGGATGCCGGTAATTCATGGTCCTTTAATTATGCAGGTAATACTGCGAATTCAACGTACAGGGTTGTTCAGCATCCATCCAATGGAACATTGTATGCCGCGTGTTCCAATATTCATGATATGTATCAGAGTACACGCTTACAAGATGCTCAACTTGATGTAACTGACGCCAATGGTAAAATTCTTTATTCAACAGATAAAGGCCGGACCTGGCAAAATCTTCATGTATTTAATCATCCCGTATTTTGGATAACACTGGACCCCTCTAACTCAAACAGAGCATATGCAAGCGTAATTCATTATAATGGTGGAAATGGAGTGGGTGGCATATACATATGTAATGATTTACAGAATCTGGCAACTTCTACCTGGACCCTGTTATCCAATCCACCCCGTACAGAGAAGCATCCGGCAAGCATTGTTGTATTAAATGATGGAAAAATGGTCTGCACTTATTCAGGAAGAAGAACTGCTTCTGGATTTACTGCCAGCTCCGGGGTTTTTATTTATGATCCTGCCGGTAATACCTGGACCGATGTTTCTGATGCAGGCATGAAATATTGGACAAAGGACATTGTACTGGATCCAAACGATGCTCAACAGAATACCTGGTATGTTGGCGTCTTCAGCGGTTGGGGAGGGGCACCCAATGGTTTGGGTGGCCTTTATAAAACAACAAACAGGGGAACCAGCTGGAAACGGATTACAGATCCTGCAATCATTGACAGGGTTACTTCCTGCACATTTAATCCCTCGGATCCCAACCAGATTTACATGACTACTGAAACACAGGGACTATGGGTATGTTCCAATGTTAATGCGATAAATCCTGCTTTTTCAGAGGTAGCAGCATATCCGTTCAAACAGCCTGAACGTGTGTTTTTTAATCCTTATAATAATAATGAACTCTGGGTCAGCAGTTTTGGCAATGGAATGAAGATGGGATTGCTTACTCCTACAGGGATGGAACTAAAGAGGGCTGAGGAGAATGTTTATGCGGTTTATCCCAATCCTGGAGACAATGTCATTTATATTGAAAATAAGGGAAACAACAAGGAGTTAAAAATATATAATCTGTTAGGAAAGCTGGTTAGTCGATTGGAAGTGTACAACGGACTAAATGAATTGGATACTTCTTTCTTGGTAAATGGAATTTATTTTTTCAGCTTGGACGATAATAGTTATAAAATAATTATTCATCATTAGCTAAAAAAACATCCTCAGGAATCGCTACTTTTGTTCATGCTTACTCAACGACAGTTATTCATCAATCATGTTGCCCAAACCAGTGAAAGTCCATTGGCGCTTGAAATAGAAAGTGCAGAGGGAATTTACTTAAAAGATGTTTCAGGTAAAAGGTACATGGACCTGATCTCAGGTATTTCTGTCAGCAATATTGGTCATCGTCATCCAAAAGTAATCCGGGCCATTCATGACCAATTGGATAAGTATATGCACCTTATGGTTTATGGTGAATATATTCAGGCTCCGCAGATAAAACTCTCCCGGTTAATTTCGGCACAATTACCCGCTACCTTAAGCTCTGTTTATTTTGTTAATTCTGGCAGTGAAGCCATAGAAGGAGCGATGAAACTGGCCAAACGATTTACGAAAAGGCCAGAGGTTATTTCCTTTAAAAATGCTTATCACGGCAGTACACAAGGGAGCTTAAGCATAATGGGAAACGAAGAATTTAAAAATGCGTTTCGTCCCCTGTTACCTGAGACCCGACAATTAGAATACAACAATTTTTCTCATTTGGAACAGATAACACAACGTACAGCATGCGTTGTTGTTGAAACAATACAAGGCGAAGCAGGTGCAGTTACTCCTGTGAATAATTTTTTGAAGACACTTCGGGAACGTTGTTCATCGATGGGTACTTTGCTTATTGCTGATGAAATACAAACCGGATTTGGAAGAACAGGTAAACTATTTGCTTTTGAGCATTATGATTTTATCCCTGATATTCTGTGTATTGCCAAAGGAATGGGAGGAGGAATGCCAATAGGGGCTTTTATTTCTTCAAAAGAGATAATGGCTTCACTAACATATAATCCTGTACTTGGTCATATCACTACGTTTGGTGGACATCCTGTTTCCTGTGCCGCAAGTTCAGCCACGCTGGAAGTTTTACTGGAAGAAAATTTAATAGAAAAGGTAGAAGAAAAAGAAAAGCTTTTTCGTGAAATCCTTATTCATCCTTTCATTAAATCAATAAAGGGAAAAGGATTGTTATTGGCTGTTGAATTTGATTCATATGAACAGAATAAAAAAATAATTGACAAGTGTATAGAAAGCGGTATAATAACCGATTGGTTCCTTTTTAACGCTCATTCTATGCGAATAGCACCACCACTCACAATTACAAAAGAAGAAATTTTAAAAGCAGGAAAAATAATTCTGGAAAGTATAGAAAGTGTTTAACAATACTTAACGTTGTTTAACAACAGAAGTAAATTTTGGTGTAAATCTTGTATTAATTTTGCATCCACAAGCAAGAAAATAGTAAGTCATGTTTGTAGTTTTTAATACCCATTAACTCCGGATTACAGCAAGTCCGGAGTTTCCATTTTAATACTGACCCGTTGATAACATAACGAGTGTACAAGCATGAAGAAAATCTATACCATTCTTTTTTAATAACTGTTCAAATTCAGGATTTTCTGTTCCCGGATTTAAAATCACTCTTTTTGGTTTAAGACTTAGAACAAAACCGAACCAAGCCGGCTGATGAACAGGACCAACGTACACGGTAACCGTATCCACATTGTCTATCTGAGGATTATCTTTAAAATTTAAAATGCGAACACCATTAAATTTTCCTTCTTTTAAACCAACAGGTATCACTTGATGGCCATGATTCAGAAGTGATGAAGTAGCCATTTGTGAATAACGTGAAGGGTTTTCTGATGCTCCTATTACAACTGTTTTTTTCATTGTCCTTTATTCTTCAAAATAGTTTAGATCCTTGTGAAATGTTTCTTCTAAATTCCAGAGTGCTAATCCGGCAATAGTAAGCACTGCGATTCCCACAACAATAGCTGCGCCAACACTGTTCATATAGGTTTCAAAAACGGCTACTGCCCATGAAACAAAAATCAGGGACCCTCTAACAAAATTAGGAGCAGTGGTGGTAACGGTAGCACGGATATTTGTTCCAAATAATTCGGCTGCAGTACTCATAAAAACTGCCCAATACCCTGTTGCAAAACCAATGAAGCAGATAATGCTGTAAAAAATAACTTCGGAAACAGGTGCAATTGTAAAATATAAAATGATCCCGATCACAGTAAGTGTTAAAAAGATACCCAATGCTTTTTTCCTGCTTTTTAGTAATTGGCTGGTCAGACCACTGGCCAAATCACCGATTGTGATTCCAAGGTAGGCATACATAATGCATTTTCCCGGATTGGGTTTAAAATGAGAAACACCCATGGATTTCATCATTTCCGGTGCAAAAGTAACCAAGATCCCCATTACATACCAAACAGGCACTGTTACGAGAATAATATTCAGATATTTGAATGCTTTTTTCCGGGAAGAAAACAGACTTAATAAATTACCTCTTGATACATTGTGTTCTTTCGCTTTAACAAACATTCCGGATTCAAAAACTCCGATTCTAAGGAGTAATAGTGCCAGTCCCATTCCACCGCCAATAAAGAAGGATGTCCTCCAGCCGGGAATGATATTGCTCATGAAGCCTGCTACAACTGCCCCGAAAACTCCGACTGTTG
>CAZMRM010000207.1:0-4041 GCA_964568515.1 uncultured Chitinophaga sp.
GGCTGGAATCTTTGGTATAGGTAGTGACAGTGATTTTATAAGTATACCCTGAAATATGTTTATAGGTAATTTCCCCTGCCCGGTTATGCGTTGCAGCAGCTGTAAAGAAAATTCCGCAGAAGAGGATAAAAAGTAATAGTTTTTTCATAATTAGGCTTTCCTACAAGGAACTCTAAATTTAATATTTTATTTTAAGCTTACCTAACCCTTCAACATTTGTTTCCAAATTTAATAGTTAATTTGCTGTTCTACCATATTGGCCGGCAGTTCCCGGTATTGATACTGCTGGTTACGTAATTGTGGTTCAAATCCTGCCTCCCGGATAGCTTCCTGGATCCCTTTTGCTGTAAAGCGATGAGGAGCACCTGCTGCTGAAACAACATTTTCTTCGAGCATAATACTTCCAAAATCATTGGCGCCTGCATGCAAACAAAGCTTGGCGATATCTTTTCCAACAGTTAACCAGCTGGCTTGTATATTTATAATGTTAGGAAGCATGATACGACTCAGGGCAATCATGCGTATATATTCGTCTCCTGTCACATTATTGGTGATTCCTTTGTGACGTTTTAATAAGGTACCATCATCCTGGAAGGGCCATGGAATGAAAGCCAGGAAACCTTTTGCATCCTTCGGTTTCTCACTTTGTACTTCTCGTAGTAATACCAGGTGTTCAAAACGTTCTTCAATTGTTTCCACGTGCCCAAACATCATGGTTGCTGAGGTAGTAATATCAAGCTGGTGTGCAGCACGCATGATATCGAGCCATTCACGGCCGGTGCATTTTCCTTTTGAAATAAGCCGTCGTACCCGGTCATTGAGTATTTCAGCACCCGCACCTGGTAAACTATCCATTCCGGCTTCTTTTAAGACTTTTAAGACTTCTATATGGCTGAGCTTTTCAAGCTTGGTAACATGGGCAATTTCCGGTGGCCCTAATGTATGGAGCTTCAAAGCAGGATATAATGATTTTAATTCACGAAACAGGTTTGCATAAAATTGTAATCCAAGTTCCGGATGATGCCCCCCTTGCAATAATAGCTGATCCCCCCCCCATTGGAATGTTTCTTCTATCTTTTTTTTGTAAGTTGAAATATCCGTGATATAAGATTCCTTATGTCCGGGAATGCGGTAAAAGTTACAGAATTTACAGTTTGCAATACATACATTGGTTGTATTTACATTCCGGTCGATTTGCCAAGTCACTTTTCCTTTGTTTTCACCGGATGGTAATGAATCCGGTTTCTGAATTTTTCTCAGTTCATTCCCTGTAAACATCAGTTCAGCCGTGGAAGCATTCTTAAATAAATAAACACCTTCTTCTACCGAAAGAAATTCAAAGTTTAATGCACGCTGAAGCAAAAGGGCCGTATTCATTTTTATAGCAATTAATAGAAAGGTTAAAAATTCCTCCTTCAAAAGTAAAAATTAAATAGAGAATATGATTTCAAAATTATTTAAATAAAGTAGGAAACTACTTTTTTAACATTGTTAATGGGGAATTAAGCGGGAGCTATTGAGATTTAAGAATCCATACGAAAGTATTTCTGATAAATAAATTGCCTAAGACAAAACAATATTATTAATTTTAGCCCTCTATAAAAATTGAGTTCTATGTCTGAAGAAAAAATTATTGTTGGAATTTCTCAGGGAGATATAAATGGTATAGGTCTGGAAGTGATCATAAAGACTTTTCTGGAACCGCAGATGTTTGAAATTTGTACACCGGTGGTGTTTAGCTCCGCAAAAACGGCAATGTATCACCGCAAAGCATTGAATATAGAAGATTTTAGTTTTAATTCCGTTAAAGAATTTTCTGAGATCAATCCGAAAAGAGTGAATCTTTTTAGTGTATATGATGAAGAGGTGATAGTTGAATTTGGCAAGCAGACGGCAAGTGGGGGGAAATATGCGTTAAAATCGCTGGAAGCTGCTACTTCGGCTCTGGCTCAAGGAAAAATCCAGGTGCTGGTAACCGCACCAATTAATAAGGAAAATATCCAATCGGATGAATTCAAATTTCCGGGGCATACGGAATATCTGGATGAAAAATTTGGTACAGGTAACAGCTTGATGTTTTTAGTGAGTGATGCATTACGTGTAGCCGTAGTAACAGGGCATATACCTGTAACACAAGTAGCGCAATCACTGACAGTAGAAAAAGTATTAAAAAAGATTCAGGAATTGAATAAGTCGTTGATTCAGGATTTTGGAATTCGAAAACCAAAAATAGCGGTTTTGGGATTAAATCCACATGCAGGCGATCATGGGGTGATTGGAAATGAAGAACAGGAAACCATTGTGCCGGCGATTAATAAAGTAAAAGAAGAAGGTGTTTTGGCCTATGGTCCTTATCCTGCTGATGGCTTTTTTGGAAACAGCACTTACCGTCAATTTGATGCTGTTCTGGCAATGTATCATGATCAGGGGCTGATACCATTTAAAACCATTGCCTTTAATGCAGGTGTTAATTTTACGGCAGGGCTTCCTGTTGTAAGGACCTCCCCGGATCATGGAACCGCTTATGACATAGCAGGCAAGAGCATTGCCAATGAAGAATCCTTCAGAAAAGCAATTTATACGGGAATAGATATTTATAGAATGAGAAAGCAATATGCGGAGATAACAAATAACCCCTTAAAAATAAATCCGATTAAAAGAGAAAGATAAGTTACCTGCTGTCGTTGATAAACGGCAGTTCCGGATCATCAATTTTATGGATCGGCCAGATCCTGATTGCAGGATCCGCAAAAATGGAATGATTTATCGTTAATTTCTGCGTTTTTTTCGTGTATTTCCCCAAAAAGAGACAATTAAATTGCGAATTCCGTTTTGTTATAAGCTGGAATTTTTTACCTTTGCGGTCTTTCTTAAAAAAATATTCAGATGAAAGCGGGGAAAGACTACGTTATTCAGTTTGCATCTCTAAGTTTGGGAGAGCATGAATACCAGTTCAAAATAGGTGATAAGTTCTTTGAAAACCTTGATTATTCTGAAATCAAACAAGGTGATATTACTATTGATGTTACATTGCTGAAACAATCCACCATGATGATTCTTCAGTCAAAAATTCATGGAACCGTGAAAGTAAGCTGTGATGTTTGTGCGGGTGAACTGGATCTACCGATAGCAGGCAGTTATAAGCTCATTGTAAAAGTAGGCGGGCATGATTCCGGTGATGAAGATGACGATATCATTACGATTGCAGCAAACGAGCATCAATTGGATTTAAGACAATATTTTTATGAGTACATTACATTGCTGGTACCTATAAAGAGGGTACACCCGGATGATGAAAATGGAAATCCCACTTGTGATACGGCAACATTAAATAAGTTACGGAATTATATGGTGGATCGTGAAGAGGAGGATCCCATTGATCCACGATGGAACGATTTAAAGAACATAAAATTAAATTAAAAACAATCAATCAACATTAATCAATAAAATTAAGAAACAATGCCACATCCAAAGCGAAAATTATCGAGATCGAGAAGAGACAGCAGAAGAGGTCATGACAAAGCCGTTGCTTCAACATTGGCAATATGCCCAACTACCGGTCAGCCGCATTTGTATCACAGAGCTCATTGGTTTGAAGGAAAGCTATACTACAAAGGAAAAGTAGTAATGGAAAAAGCGTCTGCATAAACAGAGCAAATTACATCCATCTTGTTAATTCAATAATAATTTAAACCTCTTTTATGAAGATAGGTATAGATATTATGGGCGGCGACTATGCACCGGATGCAACCATATCGGGTGCTGTCTTGGCTTATAATGAATTACCCGGAGACGTTAAATTGGTACTAATTGGTGATGAAGGACAAATTTGTTCCGGACTTACAGCTAATGGAGCTGATTCAACAAAATTTGAAATTGTTCATACAACAGCTGTAATCGGTATGGGAGAACATCCCACAAAAGCATTTTCTCAAAAACCCAACTCCAGTATTGCGGTTGGGTTTCAACTTTTAAAAGAAAAAAAAATAGATGGATTTGCCAGCAACGGAAATACCGGAGCGATGCTGGTTGGATCCATGT
>CAZMRM010000207.1:4051-7063 GCA_964568515.1 uncultured Chitinophaga sp.
CTATTCTTCCTAAAGAAAACGGAGGCAAAGGATTGATACTCGATGTGGGTACCAATGCCGATTGTAAACCGGATGTACTTTATCAGTTTGCAGTTCTGGGATCTCTATTCGCAGAACATGTTTACGGAATAAACAAACCCAAAGTCGCTTTATTGAATATTGGTGAAGAACCTGAAAAAGGTAACCTGGTATCTCAGGCTGCACACACGTTAATGAAAGATAGTCATGACTTTAATTTTGTTGGCAATGTGGAAGGCAGAGATTTATTCAATGATGCTGCTGATGTTATTGTTTGCGATGGATTTACAGGAAACATTGTTTTAAAAGAGGCAGAAGCATTTTACACCCTGATTAAAAAGAAAGGAATAAAGGATCCTTACTTCGACCGCTTCAATTATGAAAATTATGGTGGGACCCCTGTTCTGGGAATTAATTCCACTGTCATGATCGGGCATGGGATATCCAATAGTAAAGCAGTAAAAAATATGTTATTGCTTACCAAGGATATTATAGAAGCGAACCTATCTGATAAAATTAAACTAGCATTTCAATGACAGAAATAACTGCTGCTATCACTGCTATAGGAGGTCATGTTCCTGATTATGTTCTTACCAATCAGGAGCTGGAAAAAATGGTTGATACAACCAGCGAATGGATAGAAACACGCACAGGTATACAAGAACGAAGAATTCTGAAAGGAGAAGGTTTAGGAACGAGTGACATGTGTGTAAAAGCAATAGAAGAATTGCTGAAAAGACGTAAAATCAGTGCGACAGATATTGATCTGATCATTGTAGCCACCGTTACACCTGATTTTGTATTTCCCTCTACTTCAAACGTCATTTGTGATAAAATCGGAGCAACCAATGCCTGGGGTTTTGACCTTGCCGGTGCATGCTCCGGATTCATATATGCATTAACCACAGGTGCCCAGTTTATTGAAACAGGCAAACACAAAAAAGTGATTGTTGTAGGTGGCGATAAAATGTCGGCCATATTGGATTATTCAGATCGCAGCACCTGTATCATTTTTGGAGATGGTGCAGGAGCAGTACTTTTGGAGCCCAATACAGAAGGATTGGGAATAAAAGATTCTGTTCTTAAAGTAGATGGTGCAGGAAGAGCATATCTTCATCAAAAAGCCGGCGGATCGGTTAAACCTCCTTCACATGCAACAGTTGATGCACGTGAACATTTTGTTTATCAGGAAGGCCAGGCTGTTTTTAAACGTGCAGTGGAAGGAATGGCTGATGTTACCATGGAAATCATGGACCGGAATCATTTAAAAGCAAAAGACATTGCCTGGCTGGTACCGCATCAGGCAAATAAACGCATTATTGAAGCAACCCGCCAACGGATGGAACTTCCGGAAGAGCAGGTCATGATCAATATCCATAAATATGGTAATACTACAGCCGGAACGATCCCTTTGTGCCTGTGGGATTATGAAAAACAGCTAAAAAAAGGAGATTCAATAATTATTTCTACTTTCGGTGCCGGTTTTACATGGGGTTCCATGTACTTGAAATGGGCTTATAATAGTTGATAATTTTTATAACAAACTACGAATTTCTGTTTTACTTTTACAAAACATCCCCTAGTTTAAAAAGATAGAATAACACCTATGTGTTATTCGGAAAAACTCAAGTTATCAAACGTATTAATTTTAATAATTGACCACTAAATGAAACTTAACGAAATTCAAGATCTTATAAAATTTGTAGCAAAATCAGGCGTAAGCGAGGTAGAGCTGGAAACAAAGGATGTAAAAATCGTAATTAAAACCCCTGCCGGGAAAAAAGAACAGCAAGTATTGGTTCAGGCACCCGCTCCTGTGTATCAAACGGCTCCGGCACCGGCAGTGCATCAGCCGCCAGCAATAACACCCGAATCAAAACCAGCGGATGCAAAACCGACAGCAACAGATGATGAATCCAAATATGTTACAGTAAAATCACCAATGATTGGTACATTTTATCGTTCATCAGCTCCTGATAAACCAGCTTTTATCAGCGTAGGTGATGATATTGAACCAGGAAAAACAGTGTGTATCATTGAAGCAATGAAATTGTTCAATGAGATCGAGTCGGATGTAAAAGGTAAGGTTGTTAAGGTACTGGTAAATGATGCCACACCTGTAGAATACGATCAGCCTTTATTCCTGGTAGATCCATCCTAAACCTATACTGGAGTGAACACTGTTTTTAGCAGGAACTTTAGTACAGGTCTACAATTTATACAAAGCAGATTTATATTAACATAACAACCTGAATAAAACATGATCCCTGATCATGGCTATTCCGGCCGATATCGCAACATGTTTAAAAAAATACTAATAGCTAACAGGGGTGAAATTGCATTACGAGTTATCCGTACCTGTAAAGAAATGGGAATAAAAACAGTAGCGGTTTATTCCACTGCCGATAAAGACTCATTGCATGTAAAATTTGCTGATGAAGCAGTATGCATCGGCCCGCCTCCAAGTAAAGATTCTTATCTGAATATTCCGAGTATCATTGCAGCAGCCGAAATTACAAATGCTGATGCGATTCATCCTGGTTACGGATTTTTATCAGAGAATTCGAAATTCTCAAAAATCTGCCAGGAACACAACATTAAATTCATTGGTGCAACACCAGAAATGATCAATGCAATGGGAGATAAATCTTCGGCAAAAGCAACGATGATCGCTGCTGGCGTTCCCTGTGTTCCCGGATCAGATGGATTATTAGAAAATGCACAACAAGCTGTTGAACTGGCCCCTAAGATTGGTTATCCCGTCATTATTAAAGCGACCGCAGGTGGTGGTGGAAGAGGGATGCGCATCATCTGGAAAGAGGAAGATATGGTGGCGCATTATGAATCGGCGAGCAAAGAAGCAGAAGCTGCCTTCGGTAATGGCGCCATGTATATGGAAAAATACATTGAAGAGCCAAGACACATTGAAATACAAGTAGTGGGAGATCAATATGGAAAAGCCTGCCATTTATCTGAAAGGGATTGTTCCATTCA
>CAZMRM010000208.1:0-7047 GCA_964568515.1 uncultured Chitinophaga sp.
TCAGGTTATCAGGGTATGCAGTATATCCGATCGCATTGGAACCTCTTATCAGCATTTGTAAGAGAATGTTTGGAATGGCTTCACGAAATTGCTGAAGACGTTTCCAGGGACATTCATGTAAAAAACGCATGGATACATCAAATGTAGCACCTCCCCAGACTTCCATAGAAAACAACTGTGGATGATGGTGAGCAAATCCGGCTGCTACCTTCATCATATCAATGGTTCTGAAGCGTGTTGCCAGTAAGGATTGATGTGCATCACGGAATGTAGTATCCGTAAATTTAACAGCCTTTTCATTCTTCAGCCATTGTGCAAATTTCTCTGGGCCCAGTTCAGTAAGCTTTTGTTTAGTGCCGGGTGTAATGGCTTGAGAACGGTTATAAACAGGGATCTTTGGAACTTCAAATATTCTTTGTGCATCTGCCTTTTTCACATCCGGATTACCATTTACCGTTACCTCGGCAAGGTAAAGAAGTGCACGTGTACCCCTGTCGAGTTTGCTTTTAAACTGAAACAATTCCGGGAATTCTTCAATGAATTTTACTGTTGCTTTTCCTTCCTGAAAAACGGGGTGGCTGATTACATTTTCAAGAAACTGTATGTTGGTTTTCAATCCTCGTATCCTGAATTCCGTTAATGCCCTGTGTAAGCGTTTGCTGGTGCCTTTCAGGGTTCTTCCTGAAGCAGTAACTTTTACAAGCATGGAATCAAAAAAAGGAGAGATCTTTGCACCTGCATACGAGCTTCCTTCATCAATGCGTATCCCGTAACCTCCTGCATTCCGGTAGGCAATGATGGTTCCGTAGTCGGGTTTAAAATTATTACGTGGATCCTCAGTGGTGATGCGACATTGGATGGCAAATCCATTTACTTTTATTTCTTCCTGGCTATTGATAAAAATTCCGGGTGAAGAAAGTGCATGTCCGCTGGCGATCAATAACTGACTGCGTACAATGTCAATGCCTGTGATTTCTTCGGTCACAGTATGTTCTACCTGAACACGCGGATTTACTTCAATGAAATAAACATCTTCATTTTCGTCTACAAGAAATTCCACTGTTCCCGCATTGTTGTACCCTACATGTTTGCAGATACGCAATGCATATTCATATAATTTTTCTTTTGTTTCCTTTTTCAGATCGGGTGCGGGAGCAACTTCGACTACTTTCTGAAAACGTCGTTGAACAGAACAGTCACGTTCAAAAAGGTGAACAATGTTTCCATGTTTATCTCCTAATATTTGTACTTCAATGTGTTTTGGACGGTCAATGAATTTTTCAATGAAAATGGTATCGTCACCAAAAGCATTGCCTGCTTCTCGTTTTGCTTCCAGGAAAGATTTTTCAAGTTCTTCCTCTTTGCGTATCACCCGCATTCCTCTGCCACCGCCACCGGCTGTCGCTTTCAGGATAATAGGAAATCCAATACGTTTGGCTTCTTTTAATGCGATTTCAACACTGGTAAGATTCTCTTTATTTCCTTCAATGATCGGGACTTTTGTATCGATCGCCACTTTTTTTGCAGCGATCTTATCCCCGAGTTGTTCCATGATCTCCGGATCCGGACCCACGAAAATAATTCCTTCTTCCCTGCATCTGTACGCAAACCGTATGTTTTCGGATAAAAATCCATACCCCGGATGAATAGCATCTACACCTTGCTTTTTCGCTAAAGCAATGATGGATTCAATATCCAGGTAAGGTTTTAACGGATCATTGTCGTTCCCGATCTGGTAGGCTTCATCGGCCTTGTAACGATGTAAGGAATACCTGTCCTCATAAGTAAAAACAGCAATGGTACGAATATCCAATTCGTTTGCTGCTCTTAAAATACGGATAGCAATCTCTCCCCGATTGGCTACTAACAGTGTATTTATTTTCCTTTCCATAAAATTTCAGAATATTGATATTAGGTGATATATAGGGTTTAGTCTGTTTCAGCGATGAGTATTGTTAAAAATTTCGGCAAAGATAAAGGATTTAATGAATTCAACCGCAATTTTTTAAATGGTAAAAGATGGAGATCCTTTATTGATAAACCTTTCCGACATTCCTGAAAGTTGAACGGCAGGGATTGAAAATTTTATATGGAAAAAGTGAAAACAGACGATATTTTATATTTTCGTTGGATCCTGGCAGGATCACCCCATCCTGTGCTGAACACCGGCTGGGTAAAGCGCATCCATCGTTAAAGCTAGGGTGACAAAGCAAAAGCGCAGGAATGGATTCATTCCTGCGCTTTTGTACTAAACTAAATTAAAATTTAGAGAGAGAAAAAAATTTTTAGTCGACGATTATTTTCTTTACTTGCTGACCAGTAGCGGTTTGAAGGTTAAGCGTGTATACGCCTTTACCATATACCGAGAGGTCAAACTGTTTTATATAAGCACCTTTAAAATTATCAAGATTTTCTGTATATAATACCTGTCCAAGCATATTTTTCAATTGAACCTTATAATTATTCTTTTCGGTAACAATCATGTTCATTGTAAATGTTCCATTGCTAGGGTTAGGGAAAATCTCAAACGATGCCTGGTTTTCCAGGGTCGACAGACCTGTTGAGATGAAAGGGTCAGATGTAGCTCCGCACCCGTTTGCATCTGTTACAATAACTGTATAGCTGCCTTTTTCTTTTATAGTATAGGTTTGGGCGGTAGCTCCCTGGATAGGGGTTCCATTCAGATACCATTGATAGGAAGAGCCTGGAGATGCAGTAAGAACGAGTCTGTTAACATCCGGTGTAATGGTTGGTTTGGCTGGTTCAGGGTTGATGGTTCCCGTAACAGCTGTTCTTAGGCCCGGGCATCCGGCAGTAGCTACTTCCCAGTCGTAGAAATAGTAGTAATAGCTGTCAGATCCTCCGTTGGCAGCAGCGTCTGTTCCGGTAATGGAGATAACGCCGGGCAATGTATAGGGGAATACCGCACCTGCTGTATTTCTGTACAGATCATTTGTTGAACCTGTTGCCAATTTGATGTAATAACCATTTCCGGCTTTTAAGGCGATATCCAGTGTGCTGGTATTTAATCCCTTGGTGAGCGAAACGGTTTTTTTCGCAACACTCGTTTTACTGGCATCAAATAGTTCGATGGTTCTGTCGCCAGCCGTATTCGCATCAATTTTAACTGTTTTAATTGTTAAGTCTTGTAACACATCAAAATACATGACCCTGTCCACATTCCCTGTGAAATAACCGCCGTCGCCAATGCTTTTGTCTTTTGCACCCACTGTTTGGGTGGTTCCGGTAGGGGTTGTTCCCACATAATAAGTGGTGGTAGCTGTTAAATTCGGCGTATAGGTTGTTCCGGAATTAACCTTGTTACCCCCGTTTGGTGCATCATACCATTCCAGTGTTCCGTTTCCATTTGCAGAAAGATTCACTGTTCCCGGTCCGCAACGTGTATCGCCTGTCCCCGTTGGAGCTGCCGGTGCAGCATTTACGGTGATGTATTTTGTTTGCACAGTTGAATCGGCACCTAATGAATTGGTGACAACAAGTTTTACATCATAGGTTCCGGCAGTGGAATAAGTAATGGCCGGATTTTGCTGGGTCGAACTTGCTGGATTTCCACCATTAAAGGTCCATTTCCAGGAAGTAGGTGAGCCACCTGATTTATCTGTAAACACAACAGATTCTCCTGCGCAGATGCTTATTTTATCGGCATTGAACACAGCAGCCGGTCCTTGATTGCACAATCCGTGTGTCCCAAATGCTTTTCTGTAAGTACCATTGGCCATGGAGGTCATCATGCGATCTTCCTGATCCTGTGTAAACAAGGAGCGGCAGGCATCTGTCGTGTAATCCATGTAATTTTGAAACATTTCGCCATTGGGACTTGTTCCGGAGCCACATGCATTTGCCTGGAAAGGATAAGTCGGGCAACCCCAGTTTTGACCAGAGGGTCCACTTTGATAACCTCCTTTTTGAAGAGGTGTATCATCACAAAAATCGCCTCCTTTGTTACTGCAGGACATGTCTCCTCCGATATGGCGCAATCCGAGGTAATGACCCACTTCATGCGCTGTTGTAATACCATAAATATAAGCCTCACCGGCATAATATCCGTTTGCATATTTGGCCTTGCATCCAAAAACACGTGTTCCCATTACTACCCCGGAAGTTGATGGGGTTTCCAGGTTTTCATCCAATCCTTGCAATCCTGTTCCAACCGGGAAAGTTGCATATCCCAATACTCCTCCTTTTTGTGGATCAAAAAAATCGCCTACCCATATGTTGAAATATTTTTTCGGATCCCAGATACTATTGGGTTTAATGGTTTGATCAAAATAACTCATCAATTCATTTGCTGTTAAGGTGGCAGGATCCTTCCAGTTTTTAGACGTGAAATTAATACGGTCAATACCTGCTTCGGGCAATGTTTTTCCGTCAGTTCCCTTGGTTGCCAGGCAAAAATGAACGGGTATATCATTGGCGTCTACTTTTGCAAAGGGTGCCGGTAAACTGGAGTTGCCGGGAGTGATTCCGGCCATACAATCATTCAGGGCATCTATTTGTGCTTTTACCTGTGCTGCTGCAATGTTAGCCGCACTTCCTACTGCTACCCCTTGTTTATAAAGAATGTGTACAATTACAGGGATCTCATAGCTAACAACCATTCCTTTAGCTTTGGCCTGTTTATAGGCTGCAATCTGTTTTTGAAAAGCCTGTTCCGATTCAACAGATGGCGCTTTTGTGGCACAGGTTCCATAAAATTCCTTGGTATCAGGATCCTGCTGGGCATTTAACAGTGTACAGAATGTTAAACAAAATCCTGTACCCAGTACTAATAATTTTTTTTTCATGTGTTTAATTAAATGTTTGTTGATGGATCAAAAGAATATTTATGTATTCTTTATTAATTCTTATAAAGTTCATTCTTATAAAAAGTATGTTCAAATTTTAATTAAAATGAAAATGCATACTCAAACTATTTTATTATTTCCAATCTTATAATAAAATCAATATTTTTATAGACCTATAATTTCAAGACCCAATGGCATACTCAACTGATCTTTTCGATTTGATCCAATCAATGAGCAAATCGGAAAAGCGCTATTTTAAACTGTTTTCGTCGATCCAGTCGGGCAACAAAGTTTACATTGCCCTGTTCAATGCACTTTCCAAGCAGGTACAATATGATGAGGAAAAATTAAGGAAGCAACTAAAAATCAAAGCATTTGCAACGGTAAAAAACTATCTGTACAATTTGATTTTAAGGAGCCTGCGCTCTCAGCAATTGCATCAGAATATTAGTTTGCAGCTAAAGGACATGTTAAAGGATCTGGAAATTTTATATCAGAAAGGACTTTATCAACAATGTTCCAGATTGCTTACAAGAGCCCGGAAAATAGCCAAACAATATGAGAAGCACATTCATTTACTGGAGCTTTGCCAATATGAACATTTACTAACCAGCCTGAACCTTGATCCATTTCACCGGAAAAGATTAATTGAAAGAGGATTCGAAGAAGTAAGCGATGCACTTGCGGCTTATACACAGTTAAGTGATTATCGGAATAAGATCCTTATCATGACCAATTACATGCATTCCCAGGGCAGAAGAAATAAAAATATGGAAGACAAAAAAGAGCTCATGGATACGCTAAAGCCCATCATCAACAGCAAGCCCCCTTCCAAATTTTTATCTTATAAATCAGGCATACTCTATTATAATATCAAAGAGCTGTTCGAATCCAATGAACTGCAATATCAAAAGGCATACGAGAGCAGTAAAAAGTATATCGAACATATGGAATCCAATCCTTTTTTACTGAATGAGGAAATGCATAATTACCTGGTAGGATTAAACAATCTGATGAACATGCAACAGGTGTTGGGTTTATTTGAAGAAATGAAAGTTAACCTTGAAAAACTGAAAGCTTTGGATCTGCCAACGGAGACAGAAAAGATAAGAGCAATGGAATATACATTACCGAAGGAGATCGTATATTATGTGTATACCGAAAGATATGAAGAAGGGATCAGTCATGTTCCGGTTGTTGAAAGACAAATAAGCAGATATAAGGACAAGATGGGTAAACCTTTTCTGCTTTCTTTATACGCAAATATTGTTGAACTGTATATTATTTCGGGAAATATCAGAAAGGCGCTTCAATGGAACAATAAAATTCTCAATACGGAGGAAATAGAAACCTATGTTGATTATTATACCAATTCCCGCTTGTGTGAAATAATCATTCATTATGAACTCGGAAATGCTGAAAAGGTGGAGTCGTTAATAAAATCATATCAGTTACTTCTGGGTAAAAGCAAAAGAGAATACCACTATGAAAATATTCTGGCGAAGTTTTTAAAGAGTCTTGTGAACAAAGAAGAGGAAAAGGAAGTATTGAAAATATTTAAATCCATAAAAGAAGAATTGACCAGACTTTTAAATGACCCGTTTGAAAAAGGAGCCTTCGACTTTTTTGATATCATGATATGGATCGATAAGAATATAAAAAAGTATTCATCAAGGAGTAAATGATCGCAGTAACTTATATCAGCGCTTTTTTATAGGTAGCAAGTACGCGCTCACGGGCGAATTTATGTTCAACAATAGGGGAAGGGTAAGCAGGCTCTTCTAATTCCGGTATCCATTTTTTAATGTATTGAAGATCGGGATCAAAACGTTTCATTTGTTCTGCCGGATTAAATATTCTGAAATAAGGAACAGCATCACAGCCCGAACCTGCAGCCCATTGCCAGCCTCCGTTATTGGCTGCAAGATCGTAATCCAGCAATTTTTCAGCAAAATTGGCTTCTCCCCATCTCCAGTCGATGAGTAAATGTTTGCATAAAAAACCCGCGGCAATCATGCGTACACGATTGTGCATAAATCCTGTGGTGTTGAGTTCACGCATTCCTGCATCTACGATCGGATAGCCTGTTTTCCCTTCACACCAGGCTTTAAACTCTGTTTCATCGTTTTTCCATTCGATACCTGCATATTTTTTTTTAAACGGACCGGCCGCCACGTATGGAAAATGGAAGAGTATACTCATAAAAAATTCCCGCCATATCAATTCACGGAGCCAGGTTTCG
>CAZMRM010000209.1:0-7029 GCA_964568515.1 uncultured Chitinophaga sp.
AATGTATAGATGGCACCTGTTCCGTTTACGGTTAAATTATAAAATGAAAAATTACCGGGTGTCAATAAATTGGTACCTGCTGTTCCGGTAAGTGCTACTGTACCTGTTGATGGAGCAGATGCCGCACCCGCATAAGAAAATGCTTTTTGTACATTGAATGTACCTGCACCTGTAAATGTTAAGATATTATTTGCCAAAAAGGAAACGTTACCGGATGACGTCAATACCCCGGAAGCAGTAAGAGTCAGTGTAATAGCAGTTCCTCCTCCTGCATTTACGGTTAAGTTATTTGAAACTGCACCAGAGGCATTCACTGTTACCGGATTACTGAATGCACCGGTTTTAATAGAGTGATCGATGTATACGTTATCTGATGCCGTAGGTAAGGAACCAACATTCCAGTTAGCCGTATTGAACCAGTCACCGTCATTTCCTGCATCTGTCCAGAAAAAACCGTTGTAAGTCCATCTTACGTTACCGGTGGCAGCAACTCCATCATCCGTTTCATTATTCGCTCCCTGCAAGGCTCCGGATGGATCCACAAATTCTATATATCCGGTTGTTCCGGCACTTGCTTTCACATTTTTAGAACCTGCTGTACCGGCATTAAATACTGTGTAAACTGGTGCCAAAGAACCCAGCGCGATACCTGATACATCCAGGTACTGCGTTAAACCGGTAGAAGCCGGTGATGTAAAAATTCCGTTACTAAAATTATTCGCCGCATCAATCGTTGTTGTGCCGCTCAGAGTAATACCCGTTGTTCTTAAATTCGAAAAATTATAATACCGTGCATGAAATACACCGGCCGACTGGTTAATTGTATATCCTGTTGAACCACTACCGTTGGTAGTAACAGCTGCATAATTGGAAGAACTACCGACTACTCTAAATACAGAGCTTGTATTGTTGATAGTAATAACTGTTTGATTACTTAATTTTAATGTTGCACCTGCATCAATATCAAATGTTCCGGCACCAACAGATACCACAGTTGTTCCGTTAGCAGCTCCTGCAAGACTCATTATTTTTCCGTTCAATAAAAATGTTCCGGCTGTTAAGGTAAATACACCGGCATTGGTGATATTCAGATTATTCCCCAATTGATAAGTGGCTGTTCCTGCATTCACGACTATATTTCTATAATTGCTTGAAACACTTACACCTGGATCAAATGTTTTTGTACCGGTTGTTCCAATAAGGTTGACCACACAAGCAATGTTGTTTACAACAAAAATATCGTTGTTATAAAAATTACCGGCGAAATAACCGTCTGCTGAAGTTTGAAGATTCACTGTTCCTGTTGTGATTGTAAAATCATTGAGTACCGTTAAATCGCTACCTGCCGGAAATGAAACGGTGTTTCCGGAAGCAGCTTTGTTTACAACCAGATTATAAAAATTTTCTCCGGTATTAAAACCGGTTGAGGTACCTGTTGTCATAACGGCATTCAAGCTCCCTGTAAGCGTTACTGTTCCTGTACGGCAATCAAATATTCCATTATTGGTCCAGCTACCGGCCACACTCAGACTGTAATTATTGGAAGATACATCCAGGGTAATGTTTGCATTAATATTTAAAGCATTGTTTAAAACGATATTATCTGTTAAAGTTTTGGTAGTACCCGATGTGCCACCTGCTGTTAATATATTAAACGGACCTGCCCCCAGGTTCTGGGCTCCTCCATTTAATAATAATGTTCCAGTGCTGGGGTTAAATACACCTGTTGCCCCTGTATTGATCCAGTTACCATTCAATGTTAATACTGACGCACCACCCCAGCCAACAATACAGCTGGTGATATCGATATCACCATTTACGGTAATGGCATGATTCGAAAAATTCTTAGCACCGGTACCGGTAAAGATGATATTATTGTATGTAGGATTTGTTGCCGTATTTGTGATGGTTTGTGTTGCATTTCCAAAAAACATCAAGGTATTGCCGGTGGAGATGAAAGTTGTTCCTGCATTGTGTGCCCAGTTCCCTCCTATCCTTATAGTAACATTACTGGCATCAAAAGTCGCCTGATTGGCAGTGAATGTAAAATTACCGTTCACAACCATATTGGTTTGTGCAGTTACTGTTTGCGGTGCCCCACCGTTATTCTTGGTAATGGTTAAATTTCCAAAATAGCTGGTTGTTGGTGTTGCAATATTAATAATTTGGTCCACAGTGGTACTGTTAAATGTGGTAGTTGATGTTTGTGTAAACACACCACTTCCTAACTGTGTCCAGTTACCGCCAATAACTATATTCCTGTTGCTCGCATCAAGTGTTGACGCATTGTTAATGGTTAAATTACCAAGGACTGTTAGTGTATACCCCGAAGTAAAATTAAGGGATACTACTGCTGATGTATTGGCTATTACTAAATTGCGAAACTGGAAGTTGGTACTGTTGTTTCCTATGATCTGCGGAGCAATACCATCCAACGTGATGGTCACATTGGCGCCTGGGGTTGTGTAAACAGTATTGTTCAGTAGCCAGTCACCGGCTACCGTGTGATTAAAATTACCGTCATCAAAAATAGGATTTCCACTAACAGCCGCTATATTACCGTTTATATCCAGTGGCCCGGCAGCCAGTTTTGTATTACTGGATCCACCACCCGGTGCAGCCAGATCAATATTACCATAGCTGAATATACCGGAAGTATTACTATTCGGAATAACCTGGGTGGTTCCATTTGTTGTGTTGTTAAACCGCACACGGCTTTGGTTTCCAATGGTCGCATCCATACTGATGTTCGTAAAGCTGTTTAGCGTTGCTTGAAACTCAGAAGCGGTTGCACCGGAAACACTCAGCTGTACATTGCTTCCAAGAGTGAATGTGCCTGATGGTGAACCATCCAGTATTGTATTTCCCTGCAGGTCAATAACATTTAAAAGTGTAGCCGAACCTCCTGCGTTTGTAGCCGTAAAGTCCCCATTAACGGTAATATTGGTAGCTATTGTTTTAATTCTGGATAGTGTGGGGGTGTTTGTTTGCGCAAAAACGAGGTTATTAAAATTATAAGTTGCTCCTGTATTTAATGTTTGATTGATATTGTTGGCATCGAGTGTAAATGTCTGGTTGTTGCTTAAAGCACAGGTACCTGAAGTTGTAACAGAACCACTTAGTGTAACGTCTGCTCCTGAAAGGTCGGCACTGACATTTGTCAGGGCCAGTGTACCGGTAATTACAAGGGGACTTCCACTTACTGTTTTGGTATTGTAGTACAATTGCAAATTCGCATATGTAATACCTGAACCGGCTGCTATCACCTGGTCACCGCTCATGTTGTATCTGACCGTGGTCAAACTTCCGATTGTATAGGTACTGAAACCGGATGGGAAATTGGTTACTCCACCCGTTGGCTTTGTTAAACCGTTAATGATCATTAACGCGTTATTATTAAGAGTGAAGGAAGTACCTGTGGAAACAAATCCGGTATTGTTGCTGATGGTAAAATTTCCTGCATTGATGGTCACATCTCCTGCAAAACGGAACTGACCGGCTGTAACTCCGCTAAGCGCTGTTGTTACGGTATTCGTAAACACCCATGCTGCCGTACCCATATTGGTGGTATTTCCAGCATTGAAATCGTAACCTGTTGTAAGGTTACCTGCAAAATTGACGATCCCGGAAAAATTAAGCACCCCGTTATTTTGGATGCTAAGTCCGCCGGTTAAATTATGTGCAGCTCCGGCATCTGTAACTGTAACACCTGTTGCAACGGTTAGTAATCCGGTAGCCGTAATACTTCCCAGAATACTTTTTGATCCTCCAACAGTAAAGGCCATGGCAATAAATGTTGCATTGTTTACATCAATTACCTGCGAAGTGGCATTATTAAAAGTAATTGTCCCGGCAGAGGCAGTAAATGTACTCCCGTTATTCACAGTGAATGATCCTGTGATTGTTGAATTCTGAGAGGTTGTAACAGGTGTATTATTGGTGATGAGGAAATTTCCTCCGACGATTATGGAACGGGTTATATCTGATCCTGCAGCTCCGGCGCTAATGGTCAAATCATTAAATGTCAGAGTGGAGGTTCCGGTGATGGTGGGAAAACCTGTTCCATCCATCAATGTGTTACATACCCTGGTAACAGCAGTATTTACAAGGTTAAAAGTACCATTGTTACTTATATTTCCACTTACGGTTAAATTATGCACGGCATTGAATGCACCAACATTCAAACTGGCACCATTTAAAACAGAAAGGTTTCCGGCAATGGAAATCGACCTGCCTGTTGTTGAATTACCAATAGTTAATGTTCCGGACGATCCGGCTCCCACGGTCAGCGCGGCTACACTAATATCCTGATCGAGCGTAATGGTATGACCATTTTGAATGACAAATGAATGACTGCCATTTGTCAGATCTGCTGCAACCGGATTAGCTCCACCTCCACCTGCATTGGTGTTCCAGTTAGTTAGTGTACTAAAAAGCTGATTATTACCCTGGGAATAATAAGTTACTGAAAAAACTGATTGGGAAAAAAAAATAGTGAGGAGAAGAACAAATAACCCTAAGTAATTGATTTTCATTAGTAAATTTTTTTGATGTTTATACGTACAATTGTAAATTTGGATACTCATTTCTAGTTTAAAATGGATTCGACAAAACAAACCTTTCTACACTCGCAACAAACCGATCCTCACATCAACATTAAATTTTCCCGCCATCAATAAAACTGCTTACCAAAACATTGTTTTGCCCATTAACAAAGGAAAGAAATAAAATGATTAAATAAAAGATTCCACAGAATGGGGAAATTAGCACTGTATTATTGTTAAATCAAAAGGAAGGAGCATCATAATAATCTGATATAAAGTCAGATCCAATAAAAAAAACGATATGTTGCACCTGTGAATATTCCTTTCTAAAGAGGTATTCTTTAAAATAAGATATGATCTTTTTTACACAAGAATGGCTTTACGCCTCTTCATTGTAATAAATCTTATAGTATTTTCTTCCGTCTTTATCTACTCCTTGCTCGATGAGTTCCTTGTTACCATGGATATAAATATGAAAATTTTTATCCAGCTTCAGCACACTTTTAAAAATACGGCTTTGCTTTTTTACGGCAGAAGATGAAATTTCGAAAACATCTTCTATTTCAAGATGATGATCATCCCGGTAGATTTCATCATAATTGCGAAACGACTTAATTACATTTGCATCCTGAAAAACTTCTTTTTCAAATTTTTTTTTGTCAAAATTCCCGTTTGTTTTAAAGTACTCCACAGATTTATTCAATAAATCGATCTGATCTGCTTTGGTTACTTCAAACTCTTCTGAAAATTTTTTGGAAACATAATTCTTAGCAATGTTTAAAAAATTCTTGGTCTGATGATAAGCATCTGTCAAGGGCTTGAGCATCAGGAAATCATCTTTCCAGAATTGTGCTTCTGAACGATTTGCCCTGTCAACAATACACACTTTAAAACCATTTTCTTGTTCCATGTTAAAAATCAGGCAACCTTTGTCCAGTTTTTCAACATTAATTCCATCCTCGTAATTAATTTCGTATCCATCATTTTTTGCAGAAGTCTTTATAAAATCCTGCCGGTTCTCGGATTTAAATATTCCCAGCAATTCTGTTTCTTCACCTTCCAGTACAACATTGGAAATATGTGCTATGAATAAATCACCCGACTTGATTTGAGGATGGGTCGATAATTCATACAGGTGTTTGGCAATGTTTACAGAGTTCGAATGAAATTTTCGTGGATTTTCAAACACATCTGCTGTATAGTTGTACAATGGATTCAGTGTAAAATCTTTATTCGTAAACGTAAAGGAATGAAACTCCGGATTGGAAAACGGATGGAGAAAAAAATGTTTCAGCAATTCCTGCAATTTTTCATCGCTACAGTCAATAGGGGTTTTGGAAGCAAACAATTCTTCACCATTTGTTTTATTACCGATCTGGTGTAATGACATTTTTTTTATAATACAATTCTTATAATCCAGCATGATCTCTAAATTTTGGAAGCCAAATATACTATTAAACGTTTGATCCGGCAGGAGTGCTCCAACAAAAATGGTCCTGTGGAATCAGGACCATTTTTGTTACAGAAAAATCAGACATACTGATTTAGTTCCGTCACTGCATTTCCCAGGATTAATGCTCTGTTATCAGCGGGGCCTTTTGCTGCTCGCTTCTGTTTGTGACAAGCTTGTACACTCTGTAAACCAACCAGATGGACAACAACGTAATTCCGATGATGACATATCCCAATGTGTTGTAATGTTCGAGCGGACTGAATTTGTCTTTTTGTACAACGATCATTCCTCCTACTATCGCAGCAAATCCGCCTGCAATTTGTTGAAGAGAAGAACTCACACTCATAAATGCACCTCTGTCCTGCATTGTCGGAAGTGCCGATGTAAGTGCCATACTTGGAACCATACGTCCCATAATACCGATCATCATGGCAACATTCATGACCATAGCCACCCATAATGGCACAGGTATTAAATTAGTATAGATGAGTACGACTGCACACATCCAGATACAAGCAATGGTAAACAATTTAAACTTATTGATTTTATCACTCATCTTTCCGATAACAGGCATAATGAATAATGTGCTCAGTCCTGCTACCATAAACAATTGCGGCAGCTGTTCGGCAGTGATGTGTAGATTGTTAATGGCAAACGCACTCCCCCATGGCATCATCATAAAGCCTCCCAGCGATAACAGGGCAGTAGATAAAAAACCAATACGGTAATGACGGTTAGAAAGAGTATGCATTAAATGTTGTAAGGGATTGCGATCATTTTTTAATGCAAGATGTTTGTCAATAGGAGCAACACGTGTTAAAATCAATACCCAGATCAGAAAGGCCAAAACAACGATCATTAAAAAAGGGGCGTTCCATCCAAAATGATTTGCCAGATACAAACTGATAGGGATTCCTAATACCTGGCTGGCTCCAAAACCCATTTGCATAAATCCCATCACACGTCCTCTTTGTTCCAATGCAAACAAATCGGCAACAATGGCCATCCCTATGGATCCGATCACTCCACCAA
>CAZMRM010000210.1:0-406 GCA_964568515.1 uncultured Chitinophaga sp.
AATTGTTGTACTGTGACGTCACATGAGTGAAAACTATATACGTCTCCAGCTGCTTTCTATGTGTGCAAAAAGAGCTACAAATTAGGAAGAGAAGATAGTGATTAAATAAGTAAGAGGAAAATGAGACGATAAAATGCTTGGCTTTAAGCTTCAGAGTCAGAAGTAAAAGAGGAGAAAGCAATTCAATACCTTGGACGATACGTCCGCTCGGCGTGTTACGTAATACTAAATTTAGATGCTAGATAGGTAGATATTTAGGGTGGCGGGATTTGTAAAATCCTGGGAAAATCACGTTTTTAAAACGCGCAGCTAGACAGACAACAAGCGGCAAAGAGTAAGAAGATTTATTATCTCGGGTGAAAGCACGTGAGAAAAGCACGTGGAGAAAGGTGGAGTAATTTTCCGG
>CAZMRM010000210.1:416-6060 GCA_964568515.1 uncultured Chitinophaga sp.
TTTTCCGGGATAATAAATAAACAAAAAGCACATGTCTAGAATCGAGTTTATTTATTATCTCCGGTTGAGATGTTAGAAACCACGTGGCGAAACCACGTGCCCTCAAAGCACGTGGAGCAAACATATTCCCCGGGATAATAAATTTCAGTTTAGAACCGACTTTTCAAAAAAAGAATCAAAATTTCTTAACCTTTAATACGACTGAGGAGGCAAGCATGTGGTCACTTTATGCAAAAGATATCGGGAGTTTAAATAATATTTGCACAATTTCGTGTTGAAAATGGCAAAAATTTGTGCAAATATTATGCAATATGTTCATTCAAACAATAAAAAATAATACTAAAATCTCATTACCTCGACTACGACAAAAAGAGAAAGTTACTTCATCATTTTCCTCTCCGTTACGTTACACATGTTAAAAAACCTAAATTGTAAGGATTTTACTGTTTCACGTGAAACATTTTCTATTGTAAAATGTGAGAATTGTGGTTTTAAATTTACAAATCCCCGCCCTGAGAATGATAAACTAGGGGATTATTATAAATCAGAAACGTATATTTCTCATTCTAATACTAAAAAAGGATTTATTAATTATACTTATCAGATTGTAAGAAAATACACACTCCTTAAAAAATTGCAGTTAATTTCTAAATATTTCAAAACAGGGGCTTTGCTTGATATAGGTTGTGGTACAGGGGAATTTTTAAATATGTGCAAAAATGCAAAATGGAAAGTAACAGGAATTGAACCGGATGAAATAGTTAGAAAAAATGTGATTGAGAAGTATTCGATTGAGGTTAAAGAAGAGTCAGAGCTGGCATCTTTTAAAAATGAAAGTTTCGATGTAATTACTATGTGGCATGTTCTGGAGCATGTATCTGCTTTAAATGATAGAATACAAGAAATTAAAAGATTGATTAAACCTAATGGAATAATAATCATTGCTGTTCCTAATTGCACATCCTTGGATGCAGAAATATACAAAGAATACTGGGCAGCATATGATGTTCCAAGACATTTGTATCATTTTAGTCCAAAGGATATCCAAGAGCTTTGTAAAAAATACCAATTGAATCTAACCACTACTTTACCTATGATTTTCGACTCATTTTATGTTTCCATTTTAAGTGAGAAGAATAAATATGGAAAGCCCAATTTAATACGTTCCATGTGGAACGGTTTGCGTTCAAACATGAGTGCTCTTAAAACAGGTACTACCTATTCCAGCCAGATATACTTGATTAGAAAAAAATAAAATGACAAGAGGATTAGGAACAATTTTACTTTTAGTTCTTTCAAACACATTCATGACCTTTGCATGGTATGGACATTTAAAATTTAAAGATTTAAAATGGTTTGAAAATTTAGGACTCCTTACAATAATTTTAATAAGTTGGGGACTTGCATTGTTTGAATATATATTTCAGGTTCCTGCCAATAAAATTGGTTTTAAAGAAAATGGTGGCCCCTTTTCACTTTTGCAATTGAAGATAATTCAAGAAGTAATTACTCTTATTATATTTTTAATTTTCACTCTTTGTTTTTTTAAAGAAGAACCTATTAAATGGAACCATTTGGTTTCATTCATTTTTATCATTCTCGCTGTATACTTCATGTTTAGAAAATGATTTTAGTTTCTCTTTCTTTTAAATACAATATGTTTAAACATTTTCTATTTAATTCGGCAGTATTGGATAAAAAATAGAGCTATTTAAGATTATGCCGAACTTTGCACACAAAAATTTCCGTTTATAACTTTTCCTTTTGTTTTGAGATAAAGAGAAACAAAAAATTAAAGATATTTCAAATGTATTCCTGCAAGGAAAACAATCCTAATCGGTCCTGCTTCATCTTTCTCCACCCTATAAACAAGGCCGTTTCAATAAAGTGTTTTGCCTACAAAGGGTTTACTCCTCAAGCGATTCAGCCATTTTAAATTAATTTTTGAAAAAATCTGGTACAAGGTTATACAATGAAGTGGGTTGCCAGAAAAGGTAGCGGAGGTTGGCCCGCTTGTGCGGATGTCGATGATTTTTCCTTGCTATGCCAGCCGAAGCTTTGCCGAAGCTGGAATTTTTTGTTTGACTGCATATCAACCGTCTCAATGGCGGGTCACAGATTCTCAGTCATAGATTTTCAGGACTGAATACTCTTTTTTAATTATGATAGAGCAGACGTGAAGAAAAAATTCAGTCGATTTACTTAATTAATTTAATAACTAAAATAATTGGACAATCTGGATAGCATCACTAAGGGATTGAAAAGAAAGATTGTATTTTGCAACAAATCTGTTAACTTTTAAGAGATTTCATTCTAAAAGTGACCGATAAAATTAGAGTAGAATAGTTTAAAAAATGCTTTTAAGGAATTTTTTAAGGATGGATGAGATAGTAGTCCATTTAGCATTGAAAAGCTGCATAAACCCTTTAAATTTAATATTTAGTAAACACCCACTTTTATTTTTTTCCCGGGCATTAATGTATATTTAGTACTAAAATTATTTAACCGTTTGATCTCTTCTATGGTAGTTTGTTGTCTTTGAGCTATTTTATATAAGGTATCCCCTTTCTGAATAGTGTAATATTTATACTGTCCAGAAGACTGTTTTACAGGATCAGCAACTTTTTCTGTGCCGGAATTTTCTGTTGTTTTATTTTCAGCAAGCACTGTCACTTTCTCTTTTCTCTTTTCATTTGAATAAATGGTTAACCTCTTTCCGGTAGGAACAATGTTTCCCTTTATATTATTCCATTGTTTTATTTCGGATACGGTACAACCGTATTTACTGGCAATCGAAGTTAAGCGTTCTCCATTTTTCACCTTATGAATAGCCAGTACCTGAGGCTGAGAAGCTAAAATAGTTTCACTGGTTGGGGTTGCTGATGAAGCAAAGAAATTATATATTTTATCTTCATTGGTAATAAAAAGTCCCAATTTATCTGCAGGAAGGGTCAATATATTTTTCTCATGTTCCAAATAGGGAATAACTCCTTTTCTGTAAGTTGGATTTAAGTATTGTAATTCATCCTCAGGAATGCCTAAAACAGCAGAAATCTGCGAAAATGTAAGTTGTTTTTTAATGGTAACGGTATCAACATCTAAAAATGTTTTTTTAGGGGTTGCAGAATACAGATTATGTTCTGCAGTATAGTTCATGACATAATTAACGGCAATAAAAGCAGGGACATAACCCTGCGTTTCTCTCGGTAGAAACGGACGTATTTCCCAATATGTTTTTTTTCCACCGCTTCTTCTGATGGCTTTGTTAACTGTTCCCGGGCCTCCATTATAAGCCGCTAAAACCATTTGCCAGTCGCCAAATAAACCATACAGGAATTTAAGATACTGGCAGGCAGCTTCTGTAGATTTATAAGGATCGCAACGTTCATCAACATAAGAAGAAACTTTTAAGCCATACATCTTTCCTGTAGGATACATGAATTGCCAAAGGCCCATTGCGCCGGCATGGCTTTTCGCCATTGGATTTAAAGCGGATTCACATATGGCAAGGTATTTTAATTCGAGCGGTAAATCATATTTATCCAACAGCTGTTCAAACATTGGGAAATAGAATTGTGACAAAGCCATCAAACGCGTCACTAATTCTCTTCTACGTACAGTATACATTTGAATATAACCTTTTACGATCGTATTGTATTGTAGATCAAACGGAGAGCTTGCATCAATTTGAGCAAGACGTGATCCATAGACCGACTCATCATAATAAGGAATAGAATCTGGAGAAAAATTAAAGCGTGCTGCTTTTGAATAATTAACCTTTGCATAACCCTTTTCAAAGAGATTAAGGCTATTTAAACTGTCTAGAGCAGCTGCTATCGGATCATCCTGCTGAACATCCAGGGAAGCTGGCAATACTGTTGTTTGAGAAACTCCTGAATAGTTTATACCCAACAAGCAATAAAACAGAATAAAACAAGGAATAAATGCCGTATTCTTCATAAGGATTTAAACGACTTAGAGACTTAAAATGTTATCAATCCTCACAAATATCGCAATGATACTTGAAAAACCAAAGTAGAATTTTGAAAGTAGGGATTATTTTAACAACAATGCAACGGTGATAACTTTAAGCAGAAAGAAGTTGTTTTGATAATGAAAGTAATTGATCTTCCGAAAATCCTTTACCAATAAGCTGTATACCAAAAGGAAGTTTATTGGAGTGTTGTCCCATTGGAAGCGATATAGCAGGAAGACCGGTCATATTGGCCTGTACCGTAAAAATATCCTCTAGGTACATCGCAATGGGATCTTCGCTCTTTTTGCCGAATTCGAAGGCTGTGCCAGGGGTAGTTGGCAAGAGGATAAAATCATATGTTTTAAAAATGGCCTCTGTTTTCTCTTTAATTAATCTTCTTACTTTTTGCGCCTTGGAATAGTAAGCATCGTAATAACCTGCACTCAATACAAAAGTTCCAAGCATTATTCTACGTTTTACTTCCGCTCCAAAACCCTCTGTTCTGGACTTTTTGTAGGTAGATTCAATATCTTTTGCATTTTTACTTTGATATCCGTAAGTAATGCCTGCGTACCTTGATAAGTTGGAAGAAGCTTCGGCTGTGGTTAAAATGTAATAGGTGGGAATTATATAATCTAAAAAAGGAAAATCAACCGGTTCCACAGTATGTCCAAAACTCTTTAATTGTGTTATAGTTTCGAAAATGCGAGATTTTATTTCGCTGTCCAATCCTTCGCTGTCTAAACAATCGTTGAGATAAGCGATTCGCAGCCCAGAAGGTTTTTTAGCAAGTTCTTTTGAATAGGAGGGAACCGGCTTGGAAGAAGAGGTGCTGTCATAATTATCTTTTCCTGCCATTACCTCCAATAGTATAGCCGCATCATCAATATTTTTAGTCAATGGTCCGATCTGATCAAAAGAAGAAGCATATGCCACAGCGCCGTAACGTGATACCCTGCCATAAGTTGGTTTTAATCCAACGATCCCACAGAAAGAAGCGGGCTGACGGATCGATCCGCCAGTATCTGTTCCGAGCGAAGCAAGACATAAATCTGCTGCAACGGCAGCTGCAGATCCTCCTGAGGATCCGCCACTCACAAATTTGGTATTAACCGGATTTAAAACATTTCCAAATGCAGAATTTTCATTGGAACTTCCCATAGCAAATTCATCACAATTGCATCTTCCTATAATGATTGCATCTTCCTCAAGTAATCTTTCTACAACAGTTGCATTGTAAAGCGATTCAAAATGTTCAAGGATTTTGGATGATGCTGATAATTTGTGTCCTTTATAACAAAGATTATCTTTTATAGCAATGACCATTCCTGCCAGTTTTCCAGCGGTTCTTGTTTTGATTTTTTCATCAACAGCCTTTGCTTTCTCGAGTGAAGAGGCTTCAAAAACTTCTAAAAAGATATTTAAATTTTTTGTTGATGCAATTCGCTTTAAGTATGATTCAACCAACGCAACACAAGATATAGTGTTATTGTATAGATCCGATTGAATCGCAGCCAGAGAGTTGTATGTATTCACAAAGATGGTAATGGTTAAATGACACTGCTTGATATTGGCTTTTGAATTTAAAGGTCTTTTTTAGGAGTTGCAGAAACGTTATCATCTTCTCCTTTTGATGCATCTTTAAATTCTTTTACACCTTTACCAAGA
>CAZMRM010000210.1:6070-6992 GCA_964568515.1 uncultured Chitinophaga sp.
TCAGGAATCTTTCTACCGCCAAATAGCAATAAAACAATAACCAAAATAATGATCATTTCCGAACCTCCAATGCCCAAAAATCCTATTAAAACACTGTTTAACATGTTGACTAAGTTTGAAGTACATTGCAAAGATAAGAAAATAAAGGATTCATGACTTAATTATTCTTATATAACCAATCTTCCGGATTCATTTTAACCTGTCCTTTCCACACTTCGAAATGCATAACTGTTTTGGAATCTTCATCATCAAATAAAATAGTACCGAGATTTTCCTTGGTTTTTACTTTATCACCAACTTTAACATAAATATCTTTTAAATTGGAATAAATGGTTAAAAATTCCCCATGTCTTATCAGCACAAATTGTCCTGCTCCAGGCATGCTTACAACAGCTTTTACTTCGCCATCAAATACTGCACGAACCAAAGCACCGCTATTTGTCGTAATATCAATGCCATTGTTATTGATATCCACATCTTTCATAAGCGGGTGAGGATGTACTCCAAAGTGCTCACTGATTACTCCTTTGACTACAGGCCATGGTAACTTGCCCTTATTATTGGAAAAAGAATTGGATAATTGCTGTGATTCGGGGGTTAAAATCAATCTTTGCGGCTTAGGTTTATTTGCCTTTGCTGCCTCGGCCTGTGCTTTTTCGAGCTCTTTTTCAATAACACGTTGAATGGCCTGCTGAAGCTTTTCGGCATCCCTTTTCTTTTTTTCAAGATCCTTCTTCAGTTTACTCTCTTGTTCCTGAAGCTCAGAAAATACCTGTTCCTTCTCTGTTTTTTCGACTGTAAGATTTTTTTTCTCGGTTTCCTGACTGCCCAATAAAATCCCCTTATCAGATTTTTTTACTTGTAGATCATGAATTTTATCATTTAAACTTTTTTCAGTGCTGCTTATCATTTCAGCTTGTTT
>CAZMRM010000211.1:0-6983 GCA_964568515.1 uncultured Chitinophaga sp.
GATCCGCTTTCAACATCGCACGGGACAAACTGTCTTTATTATAATCTGCTTCCCAATAATAATAACAAATACCGGCGGCATTTGTTCCAAAACGGTCTGTGCCGTCGCTTAGATCGATCAGATCTGTCCCTATCCGGTTGTTCAATTTTCCTTGTATGATTGCATCATTGAGTATGGACGAAAAGTTAACACTTTGAAATCTGGCACCTTTTACCTGATGAAAAATCAATACATCATAGAATGGGACTATCAGATCATTGCTATCATTTCCCACAATCCCCTCAGAAGGAAATCCCCTTCGCTGAATGATACCAAAAAATGCCTCCCCGTTTTCGGAATATATTTTCTTTATCGTATCGGCGTAAAGCTTATCCTTTTCGGGGCTGATCCTGAATAGCTGATCCCTTTTTACCATATTGTATAAAGAGTCCCTGTATAGTTTATTATAAGTTGGCACAATGACACTTATTTGCTCCAAGGAATCTATTACCCTGATGTCCATTCCTTTTGTTTGTGTGAAAAATTCTTTTGAAATACCACGTACTCTTATTTTTTGATAATAAGTATGACTTGGTTTCCTGAGTAAATAAGAACATACAAATGCACAATACAGGTCGTGTGTAAAAGGATGATCGAGGTAGTTAAACGACTCCTGGTATAACCTGAAAGCCTCTTTGAAGTGATTATTGCATACTTCCATCTCTGCTTTATTGGTCAATTTGTAGTAGGTACCCACATCAGCCTTATTAACTGAAAATAAACTTTGAAATAGAAAAACAAAGGATAGTATAATAATTATTCGTTTCATATTAAATTTTTTTAATGTTGAAAAGACTCTGTTCTATTTTTTGGGAAATAACCGAAAGTTTAAAAAAGTAAAATAAATTTCATGCAATAATCCTACTCATTCTTCCATAAACCTGTAAAAGGATTATAATTACAATCTCCCAGATTATACCACATTCCCTCATCCTTTTGTACGGGGGCTCTGTTATCTACACACATATAACGATATTCACAATCTTTACAGGTTTCGATTCTATCTTTTCCTACTTTATGAAGTCTTGTAAATCCTGGGGCATTCAAAATATCAAATAACTTTTGACTGGACGCCAAATCCAGAATGGAGCCAAAAGATTCAAATGAATTTGGAGCATTTTTTAAATTTCCTTTCGGATCAATGTATAATTTTCTGTTAAAGTATGTATTATACGTTTGCGCTTCTGTAAAATGCGGAATATTGCATGAAAAATAACTTGGATTAACGTTGCAGTTTGAAGACAGATCCAGGTCTTCTTTAATTAAAAGAGCAGTTACATTTTCGGTGTTCAACTCTCTGGTTTCACTGGCATTAAAAATAATGATTTGAGCAATTACTCCAATTGAATTCAATTTCTTAATATCGTCATAAATTCTTTCATCGTACTTTATAAAAAGTTGTAAAGACTGATGTTTAATGATTTTATCAATTCTTTTTAAATCATTAACTGTTTTTTCATTTAAATGACTTAGAATAATTGTAAGGTCATCTACTTCGATCGAGAATTTCAGTTTTAGAAGCAGATCCAGATTATCATGTAATATACAATTGGTAATGTCAAAAGGAGTTTCCCAGAATAAATCCATGCGCGGATATAGCTCTGGTTCTGATGTATAAAATCCTAGCTCTTTTGAAATCAAATAATTGAAATAACTATCGATTCCTCTATCATATTCATTATTATAATATTGTTTTAGTTTTTCTATGGACTTTGATTCACTTGCCTTAAGAATTTCAAATAAAATATTGGGGATATACTCATATCTTGACGCTGGAAGGTCATAAATAAGTGATTGTGTATATCCTTTAACAGGAATACAATTGGCAAACAATTTGAAATACATCTGCTTCATTTGAAATGAAAAGGTAAGATGGTGGCTTTATAGAATTTCCTTTTATACTTGTGCTGAACCTCTTTATCCTTAAGATCACAAACATTGACTATTGTCAGTGTCCTGAATAAAACAGGCAATTGATCAAGTATGTTTTTATCAATTAAATTTTCAATTTTCATATCATGTAGAAAGCCATTCGGCTACTTTTTTATTTAAACTATAATTGCAATGATTTGAGACCTCGTCAAATAAGCCTACAGGGTTTACTTCCAGAAATACATATTTAGAGTCAGGAGTTTTAATCATATCAATCGAGCCAGTGTTTAACCCCAATTTTTTCATTAATTCATTAAGATTTTTTTCAATTTCTATTGGCAATTTAAAAGGAACCAGCCGTTGCCTACCCGAGCTCTGACCAATGCGGCAATCTACAACGTCTTGATTTGTCTGATTAAAAATTGCAGTGGAATAAAACGTACCGTCCAAAAAAAAGATCCGAAGCTCAATCTCTTTCTTTATATACTCCTGAAACAATGATGGGAAAAATTTGTCTGGTAAACTACTTAAAATTTTATTTGTTATTAAAGAAGTATACATGATGCCTTGACATTGATCGTTAAGGTTTACTGAACTACCATTGTAAATCGGTTTTGTAATTATACTGGAATATCGATTAAAAAATTCCATTAATTCAACTTTAGAAGTAGTAACTATAAAGTCAGGAACTAATAAACCACTTTTCTTTGCTTCTTTTAAAACCAGCAATTTATTCATATCCATGGTCGTGAACCCACCCAGAGACTTACAATTTTCCAGCTTCTCATTTATATATTTTAAATAATAATTATACTCATCAATCATACATGTTACGATCTTGGTATTTAATGTCGAAGAAACCATTTGCATTTCGTACTTTCTATACCAAACGGATTTAATGTCCATTTTGTCTATAATATTTATTGACACATTTTTATAATCTTCGATACGTCTGTATAAAACAACACTTTGTGAAAACCTTTCCAGCCAGTGAATTACTTCATTGGTTGAAGAATCATAATTAGATCCAAAAATGATAATCATTATTTTAAATTCTATTAATTGTTATTTAAGAATTCAATTAATTTTTTCGAATTAACATCCGTTTTAATTAATTTTCCATCTTTTGAAAATAAAAGTCCATAAGGGTATCCATCCAAAGAAAAATTATAGTTAGCAATAGTAGAGCTAAGTGCCTGATTGGTATTAATACCATACTTAATAATTAAATTATTTAATTCCATTAAATCTCCTTTGTCATATAATCCAATAAAATTCAATTTGGATTTATATTTTTCTGCTATCTCATTCATTATAGGGAGTTCAGCAATACAACCTGGACATGTTTTTGTCCATATTTCAACATATATATACTTCTTTTTATCAATTATTTTCCTAAGATTCAAACTATCACCATTGGATAATTGAACCTTTATATCAGGAATATACTCAAATTGCTTTATTGTCGCAATCCGATCTTCACTACATGGTTTGATGATAACGTAGTCTCCCGATTTGTCAATTTCTAAAATTTCAAATTTCTTGTTTCTGACTTGCATTACTATTTTTTCGTCAATAAAATCACCTGTAATTGTTTGATTCTTATCAAAACCTAATAAAAAATATTTTTCTCCAGGTAATCCAACAAATATTTGATCTACCCCTATCTCATTGAATGATCCGTTATGATTTGCATCATACAATGCGATTGAAAAAGATTCTGACTTACCAACTTTTGCAAAATCATTGGTTAGACTGATGTTATATTTCATTTCAATAGGATTACAACCTAAATGATGAATTATTCCAACAGGATCCATATAATCCTTTGTTGTGTCCATTTTCAAATAATAATTTATTAAGGTACCTATATCTGTATTCAAAGACAATTTTAATATATTGTGGTCTCCAGTATCAAATCGTTGTGCATCGGAAAAATCATTAGAAGGTGAAATAAATAGAATTGGATTATATTCTTTATAATTATATATTAAAAAATGAAATTCTGATTTAAATGAATGTACTTGGGTCGATTTCTTAGTAAGCTCAGCATACGCGGTATCCTTTACTTCAAAATCAAGTTTTTCTGGAAAAATTATTTTCTGCTTAAATTTTGACAAACACTCTTCATTAATATCATACATACACAAACCCATCGTACCATTTACAAGTCTATAAAATGTCGAATTAGCGGTTTCATTTAGTCTGACTTTAATTTTCTCCTGCCCAAAACATCTATTATCCAAGAAAATTAGTAAAAAACAAATGAAGAAAGATTTCATAAAAGAATAGATTAAATGTATCAGAAAGTTTAATACCTTTCTGATACATTGTTTAAACATTAATTAACAAAGTATAGTTCCCACAGCCAAATTATCTCGAACATCACACTTAATGTCATTTCCAGAGCTATCTGCAATATCACAGCGACCGCTTCCACTTTGATAGGTTATTTTGTAACAACCGCCTTTAATATTCTCAAGACTTGTTTTTTCAAATGTTTTAAAAACATCCATCAATTTATCATTTTTCATTTTTATTATTTTTTTAATTAATAATAGAAAGACAGAGAGTGAATACCATTCCTGTCATCAACTCAAAATACAACTACTTATAAGTAGTGCCTACAGCACCACTATCTTTTCGATTACATAGATCTATTCCGGTAACACTATCTCTCAAATCACAAACACCATTACCACTCTGATAACTTACCGTATAATACCCTCCTTTTAATTCCTCTTGATTTCTCAATTCGAATACTCTTAAAGCATCCATTAATTTGTCGTTTTTCATTTTCTTTACGCTGTTGCAATCCACAGCAAAGTTTAACTATTAACTAAAATAAAAACAGGTTCGGATCTTACTATTGGCCAATGGTGAAAATCTGGTACAAGTATAAAACTCCCTACGGCCACATTAAAATTTTTTAAAGGAAATTTTCAGGACAAATTCATAGCGATTGTTACATCGCTGTAACACTTGTAAATAAAGGGATACAACAGAAAATAAATTTTCAATTGAAAAACAGGATAAAGAAAAATGAAACCAGCCGGTATATTAGTAAGTAGCTACAGGACTTTAACCGGACTTTTGCAAAGATTAGAGTATCATCAGACTAAACCCGAAACAAAAAAGTAAAACAACCTTTACGTTATTACTTTTCCATACATTTTACGACATCACTCAATGTTACATCCACTTCAATCAATTCGCCCCTGGGACCAAACAATACACCATAGGGATAACCGTTCGTCACGAGATTCCTGTTGCTCTCTTCATTGGCCAGGGCCTGTTTTGTTTTTAGCTGGTATTTTTCGGTAAGCTCTTTTAACTGCTTCAAATCACCTTTGTCCAGCAGTTTGACCACCGTTAGCTTGTCTTTATATTTTTCAGACAAACTCTCCAGTTCAGGCAGTTCCTGAATACAGGCCGGGCAACTTTTCCACCACACCCTGATAAATACATAATGTTTATTGTCCACCAGTTGCTTCAGGTTCATGCTGTCACCGGTCATTAATTCCACATTCACATCCGGCATCGCATCAAATCTCCGGATGGTTGCCATCGTTTTTCCTTTATAAGGACGAAGGCTCACATAAGCTCCACTCCTGTCCACTTCCAGCAGTTCAAATTTTTCTCCGTTTACTTCAATGATCATTGATTCCTGAACAGAGTGTGTGCTGATTGCCTCCCCGTCCTGGTGATAAACAGGATAATAGCGCTCCTCCGCTTTTCCTATGCTTATTTTATCTACTCCCCGTTCATTGAAAATGCCATCCTGATTGGCATCGAAAATACAGATGGAAAATCCTTTGTTCTTTTGTTTATAATCACCCGCTTTTGCAAAATCATTTTCCTTTGCAATCAGATAATCCGCATTGACGATATCACAATTATATCTAAACGGGCTATCTTGAAGAAAATCGGCTTTCTCTTTTTTCAGATAATAATTGATAGTGGTTCCTGCATTTGTTTTAAAAGGAAACCTGATCACTTTTCCTTCCGGCAATTCAAATCGTTGTGCATCGGAAAAATCATGCGGACTGGAAGAGGCAAACAGAACAGGTGAAGCAGCTGTATAATTACAGATTAAAAAATAAAATTCGGTGTGAAATGCCTGTACCCCTGTAGATCGTCTGGATATTTCTGCATAAGCTGTATCTGCCGGAACAAAATCAAGTACCGGATAAATGATTTTTTCTTTCAGTTTTGACATGCAGGATGTATTCAGATCATACATATTCAAAGCCGGCATGGAGTTAATTTTCTTAAACAACACCGGGAATGCTACCCTATTCAGTTCAATTTTGAACGCTTCCTGCCCCTGTGCAATAAAAACAGTTGTGAACAGAAAAATAAAGAATGGAACGGATTTTTTCATTGGATGGTATTGAAATTTTTATTTAACAAATTAGTTGTTCTTCGTCAAGGTCTGGCAAGTTTTTAATTCCATAGTATACCTAATATAGTACACCTAATAATGACAGCTTTTGCGAAGATTGAAATACATCTTCAAAACAGCTTTGTCTTCCGCTGATATTAAGTAGCTTACCTGGTTGTATCCATTTCATTACTCATTCAAAATGCTTACCTGACAAATATATTTAAAAATAGTAACGTTTATAAAACCAAACAACGAATGTAAGCAGGACTGAAATCAGGAAAGAACCGAATTGGTTATAATTCCTCCCAGATCCAAAAAAGTGCAGTCGAAGTTGATGAAGACGTTTTTGCCAATTTTGATATGCTTGCCGTAGTTGATATACAAAGGTGTAAATATGGCTATGCTTTCATCCATTTCGCCATCGGTTTCTCCGTTTCGTAACCTTTCAAAAACATCTGTTGTCTGCCTTGTTTTACTTATTTACAATGCAAAATTAAAAACAAAGCCTCAAAATGGCTTTGTTGTGAGGCTCAGTTTTATGTTTCTCTTTTAAGTAAAATCAATGTTTACTTGTTGTTGTATTCTTTGTCAGTTACTGGTTGCAACCAAACAGGCCCACCCATATTGGTATTCGTTCCTATGGCAATATGTGTCATTGCTTCGGTGGGTGTAGCTCCGTGCCAAT
>CAZMRM010000212.1:0-4163 GCA_964568515.1 uncultured Chitinophaga sp.
GCGATAACCGGGTTGGATTGTATGGAAAAAAATTTTTAAAGGAACATTCATTGATCGGTAATTTTGATTTTTCCAGAGATGGGGTTCATTTTTATGGATATAATCCGGATTTGATTTCTCTCAGTAAAAGTCAAACCGCTCAACACTTTAATTATTTTGGTGCAAATGCCGAACTGTTAAGTCATTTTAGTAAGTTGTCACGTTTAAATCACGATGTTAAATTGGGATTTTATAATGTGACGGATGCTTATAAATCTTCAGAAAATAATATAAAAGCAAATGGGTATGTTCAAACAACTATTAATAAGGAATTACTGAAAGTGAACGGCCTTATTGATTTTTATAATTTTAAATCATCAGCCGATACAGTGAACAATACCATCATTGCATTTAATCCTAATTTTATTGCTGATGGCGATAAGTATCATGCCAGTTTAGGAATTACTGCTACGTTGGATATTCAAGGGTCCTCCAAATTTTATTTTCATCCAAGGGTGGAGGCAAGTTATAATATTTTTGATAACATCATTGTCCCTTATGCAGGTTTAACGGGAGGTGTACAAAAAAACAGCTTCAAAAGCATTACAGATGAAAATCCTTTTGTTTCATCCAAGCTACAGCTTAAAAACACTGTAACAAAGCTTAATTTGTACGGAGGTTTAAAAGGAGCTCTTTCTTCAACCACAGCATATAATGTCCGTGCATCTTATTCAGCTATTGGAAATATGTTGTTGTATGTGAATGATACAACTTTACCTGCCAATCGTTTTGACGTGATTTATGATGATGGCAATATTTTTAATCTGCATGGAGAAGTTGCTTATCAGTTAAGGGAAAAAATACGAGTAATGATTGGCGCAGATTACTACAATTACAAGATGAAAAATGAGTTAAGAGCGTGGTATAAACCCCAGGTCAAGCTTACGCTATCCGCTAATTATAACATGAGTGACAAGATTATTATAAAAGCAGATGTATTCTATTTTGATAGTCAGTACGCTAAGACCTATACGAATAACGATGATTCAACGGTAAAAGTAGCCCCAAAAGAATTGAACGGATTATTTGACCTGAATATCGGTGCAGAATACCGATATACAAAAAGACTTGGTTTTTTCCTTAATTTAAGCAATATAGCGAACATCCGGTATTTACGTTATATCAATTACCCAACTCAGCGGTTCAGTTTAATGGGAGGGCTTTCTTACGCGTTTTAGACCTACGCTAAAGCTTCGGTCCACGCAGTAGCCAGTTGGATTTTTTATGTATATGATCCTACGCTAAAGCTTCGGTCTGTGCAGTAGCCAGCTGAAAGCTTTTGTCAGAGACAGATAACTTAGGCTTCGGTTTATGAAACATTAAATTCAAAACTAAGATTCACTTATCCTGCAAATTTAAACGTGTTATTTTATTAACGAAATGTTGATAAAATGGGGCCTTTTAATAGCTTCAGAATTAGCTTATCTGAGCCTTAAACGTTATATTTGTTAGCATTAAAAAAAGTTAAAAATCCTAATAAAATCAGCATATTGAATAATACATCATTTATGGAAGAAACAGTTAATGAAAGGAATTTGCAATCAGCAGAATACTCCGCTGATAGTATACAGGTATTAGAAGGTTTAGAAGCTGTTCGGAAACGTCCGGCGATGTATATCGGAGATATCGGTATCAAAGGACTGCATCACCTGGTATATGAGGTGGTGGATAATTCCATCGACGAGGCATTAGCCGGTCATTGCAAAAATATTTTTGTTACGATCAATGAAAACAATTCCATTACGGTAAAAGATGACGGACGTGGGATCCCTACGGATATGCATCCCAAAGAAAAGAAGTCGGCACTGGAAGTAGTAATGACAGTGTTGCATGCCGGAGGAAAATTCGACAAGGATTCTTATAAAGTTTCGGGTGGTTTGCACGGGGTAGGTGTAAGCTGTGTAAATGCTTTGTCTACACATCTTACCGTAAACGTTCATCGTAACGGAAAAGAATATATACAAGAGTATAATATTGGAAAACCCTTGTATCCAGTGAAAGAAATAGGTTCTACCGATTATCGTGGTACCATCACTACTTTTCAGCCAGACGGTTCTATTTTCACACAAACGGTCTATCACTATGACATTATATCGGCCCGTCTTCGGGAGCTGGCATACTTAAATAAAGGTATCCGGATCACGTTAACGGATTTACGTGAAAAAGATACAGAAGGACAACCCCTGGCAGAGACGTTTTTCTCAGAAGGCGGACTAAGAGAGTTCGTTCAATACCTTGATGCAACGCGTGAACCACTGATCAATTCCGTAATCTACATGGAAGGTGAAAAGAACGGAATTCCGGTTGAAGTAGCAATGATGTATAACACTTCTTATTCTGAGAATCTGCATACTTATGTAAATAACATCAATACCCACGAAGGAGGAGCACATTTAGCCGGATTCAGAAGAGGATTAACACGTACTTTAAAATCCTATGCAGAAAAATCAGGTTTGCTTTCTAAAGTAAAAATAGAGATCAACGGAGATGATTTTCGTGAAGGGTTAACGGCTGTGATTTCTGTAAAAGTGGCAGAACCGCAGTTTGAAGGACAAACAAAAACAAAACTTGGAAACAATGAGGTGATGGGCGCGGTTGATATTGCCGTGAGTGAAATGCTGAGCAATTACCTGGAAGAAAATCCAAAGCATGCACGTGCCATTGTCGAAAAAGTGATTCTTGCTGCTACAGCGCGTCATGCAGCCCGTAAAGCACGTGAAATGGTTCAACGGAAAAACGTACTGACCGGATCCGGTTTACCTGGTAAACTTTCCGATTGTGCGAATAACGACCCACAGGCTTGCGAATTATTCCTGGTTGAGGGCGATTCAGCGGGCGGAACAGCCAAACAGGGGCGTAACCGTAATTTTCAAGCGATCCTTCCGTTAAGAGGTAAGATCCTGAATGTGGAAAAAGCGATGGAGTACAAGATCTACGATAACGAAGAGATCAAGAATATATTTACCGCTTTGGGAGTATTCAGAGGGACATCAGAAGATGAACGTGCATTAAATATTGAAAAATTAAGATATCACAAAGTAGTGATCATGTGTGATGCCGATGTAGATGGAAGCCACATTACAACATTGATTTTAACCTTCTTTTTCCGTCATATGAAAGAACTTGTGGAGCGCGGGCATATTTACATAGCAACTCCTCCTTTATATCTCGTTAAAAAGGGAAATCAGCAAAAGTATGCCTGGAACGAGGAAGAACGCTTAGCAGCCATTAAGGAAATAGGCGGAGAAGGAAAAGAATCCAGTGTAAACGTTCAACGTTACAAAGGTTTGGGAGAGATGAATGCCGAACAATTGTGGCAAACCACATTGAACCCTGAGCACCGCACACTTCGAATGGTTACCATCGAAAGTGCTGCAGAAGCGGATCGCATCTTTTCAATGCTAATGGGGGATGAAGTGCCGCCACGTAGAGAATTTATTGAAAAGAATGCAAAATATGCAAATATCGATGCTTAATTATTAAAAGATGAAAAATAGAAACGGCCCGTCTTATTAGACGGGCCGTTTCTATTGTAGCTTCCTCTAACAAAAAAGGATCGCTTCGTGCGATCCCTTTTTTGTTTATTCTAGTTATTTTTTATCTGTCTCTCATCAATTGGATATGCCCGGGTTTGGTTCCGGAATTACCATAATAATCAGTGTATTTGATGATATAGAAGTAGGTGCCTTCTGAAGCGGCTTTACCATTTTTCATATTGCCATCCCAGCCTTTATCGGGGTCCGACCATTCATAAATCTTTAATCCCCACCTGTCATAAATGGCCACATCCATTGTTTGAATACCATCTGTCGGGAAGGTCAATACATCATTGTGACCATCATTGTTTGGTGTAAAAATATTTACATCCGGTATCTCTACTTTCGTGTATACAAAAACTTTTAGATAATCCACACTTTTACATCCGTTTGAGTCTCTTACGGCAACCTGTAAAATGTGTTCACCGAAAGGCAGATCTTTGACGGAGAAAATGTTTGTTTTATTATCCGTAGTTGCTACCGGACGACCATCCACTGTCCATACAAAATCAATTGGTTTACCTACTCCTGAGGTTGTGGTGATCAGATCCACATTTAATGGCTCAAATCCAGAATTGGGATTACCAT
>CAZMRM010000212.1:4173-6959 GCA_964568515.1 uncultured Chitinophaga sp.
ATTTAAATGAGCAACAATACCACCTTTAGAAGGAATAAGCACATTGCTCAACCGGTCTTCACAACCATTTTTATCGGTAACGATTAATGTATATTTTCCTTCAGGTACCCCTTTTAGTATTAAGTCCGTGCTTATAATTTTGCCGGGATCCGATGTTTCAAACCATTTGAACGTATATGGTGAAGTTCCGTTGCTGATAACAACTCCATGTATACCGCCAATGGTAGCATTACATCTTACCGTATCCACTATAAAACTCGAAGCATCCACTTTTGGTGTTGGCTCAATAGTGATTTTAACACTGTCCTTTAAGGAAGCACAACCGTTTGCATCTGTATAATAAACGGTATAAACGCCTGCTGTTTTAACAGTAATGGAAGACGTTGTCTCGCCTGTTGACCAGGTGATACCAGAACTGATCGTACTTTTTAAGATTGCTGTTAAGCCCTGGCAAATGTAATTTCCGGTTGGATTCTCAACCAGAATCTTAGGGCCTTGCGGTGTCGGATTCACATGGATAGTGATCGGTTTTCTTCCTGTCACTTGTTTACAACCGTTGCTGGTCACTGCTTCAATGTAGAATGTAGTGGTTTGTGTAAGCGTTATTGTTAAAGGGGTTTTGCCTAACAGGTTTCCCTTGGTCAATGCATCGTAAACATTGTAAGTAATGGCCGGATCCGGATTTTGAACATCAATAATGGTTGATTTTCCTTCGCAAATTGTTGTATTGCTCGCTGTTGGCGGTGGTACCGGAGGTGCTGTGTATACATTGATGGTTACGGTATCTCTTTCAGCAAGCTGGCTGCAACCATTGGATGTCACCGCTTCCATGTAATATTTGGTTGTTACAGCAGGATATACTTCTAAAGGTGCAGTGCCAATGGGGTTCCCACCGGTAGCCTGTGTATATACCTGATAGGCTACCCCTGCAATTGGATTGGCAGGAGAAATTGTCACGGTATCACCTTCGCAAATGGTACCTTTTGTAACATTTGCTTTGCTGCTTGTTGCAGCAGGATTAACAGTTAATGAGATATGTGCATCATGACTAGGACAGCTGGATTTTGTACCGACTAAAATATAGGTACCGGCATCTGTTAATTTTGCTTTGTCAATAATAACAGAGTCATTTGTAATGGTTGAACCGTCAGGCGTTTCCCATGTATATGTTAATAACGGATCTGTAGGAGGGTTTACATACAACACTGTTTTTGTTCCTTCACAGATAACATTGGCAGTTGCTTTTAAAACAGCAGTATCCGGTGTTTCATTTACGGTAAGCGTTAAATTTGTAGCAGCACCTTCACAACCAAATTTGGTTGCAGTTACATAATAAATGCCTCCGTCACTCAGCTTTGCATCATTGATGAAAACCGTGTCGTTCGTTGAAATCACAATATTATCATGTTTCCAGGTATAGGTGTATGTTGGATCTGAACTGGTTACATAAAGAATCGTATTGTTTTCGGTACAAATGGTAGAAGCACTCGCCGTGATGGTTGGTACTGGCGGATTGGGTTTGAAAACGATTGTAGCCGCAGTTGTTTTTTTACAACCATTACTATCGGTAACGGTAAGTGTATAGGTTCCTGGTCCCACATTAATCAGATCCGGTGTGGTTTGAACCGGATTGCTGCTCCAGGAATAAGTAAGAGGTGCTTTCCCGCCTCCGACAATTCCTGTTACGGAACCATCATTTTTATCACAAGACGAAGAAGTATTTACAAGTGAACTTAAATTTAAAGTAGGTAACGGATTGACCACTACATTTACTGTTGCTGATGTTGTATTACAAGCGGAGTAAGGATGGGTAACCGTAACAGAATAGGCACCTGCTGTGGTTACTTTAATGGATTGCGTTGTTGCACCGGTGCTCCATTTATAGTTGGGTGCACTGCTGCTGGTAAGTGTTAATGTATCACCGGAGCAAATAGTGGATGAATTGGAGGTGGTGATGGTTGGCGTAGGGATGTATTTTTTGTGATAAATGGTAATGGAATCAACAGCCAAGCTGGCAGAAGCACATCCTAAAGCACTACTTACTGTACATTTGTATTTGGTTGGTGATCCTGTAGGACAAGCGCTGATACTTTGTGTGGTTTCGCCGGTTGACCATAAATAAGTGAAGGTTCCGCTTCCTCCGGAAGGATTAGCTTTAAGAGTCACACAAGATCCAGGACAAACAGAATCTGCAGCTGTTGAAATACTGGTAATGGTTAAGCAAGCATTTTCTTGTAACGAAAATTCATCAACAATAAGATATCCCGAAACCCCATTAACATGGGTTGCAGCATTGGTTCTAAAATTACTGATAACAACCCATTCTTCATCTCCTGTTGCACAAAATACTCCTGTAACTGTTTGGCAGGTAGTACCAATCATATTATTACTTGCATTTTGAACTTGTGGTGTGCCGTTAATTTTAGACCCTGGCCCTAAAAATTGATTACCATTATTCATGACATCAATATCAATTTTTCCTTTACCATGAAACCAGGCTCCGATACCATCGCTTGAATTACCAGAAAGCCATGACCTGACTCTCATTTTAAAACAGTATTGATGGCCGGCGATCAACTTTGTTGTTAGTTTGGCTTGTACAGATTCACGACCTTCGAAGCCAGGACTATTTTGAAGAGTGGTTGTATAAATTCCTATTGATCCATTTCCTGCACAGCTAGTGGTACTATTTGTTCCGAGACAAAGGCTGTTAAAATTGTCAGGAGTGCATCCTGAGCCATTTGCACCTGTAGTCGATGCGACACCAAACCAGTTTTGTATAGGGG
>CAZMRM010000213.1:0-6235 GCA_964568515.1 uncultured Chitinophaga sp.
ACTAATGTTCAATTTACCATCAGCCCACCTGATGTAAAACTTAAAACTGTGTCCAACTTGGTAAAAATTCCTTCATTAATTTGTCTGCTGTGTCAGAATGAATACCTGAATAAGCCAATGCTTTTCCGCAATTATTTCACAATGCGTTATGCTGTCCCAATCTTTTTGTGTTTTTATTCTGAATGTGAAATAATGTCCTTGTGTTGACTCAATGTTGTTTTCCATAAACCAACCATCCAAAAGCTTTTGGTTCTGCTAATGCTCGTTAAACTTGGTCCTGTCTATAAGACAAAACCGTTTTCAATTTTATTGTTCGTGTCGTTTATCGTTTGCTTTTTTGTTCAACAACGTTTCTAATTTTTTTAGTTTTGAAAGTCAAAAGTTGTCAAAATAGTCAATTCATTCTTATAGTTCATTAAAGCCGTCCTGCTTTAAAATGTCATAGCATTCTCTAACCGATTGGCCACTCCTTTAGTTCAGTCGACGGGATTTATTTATATATTTGTATCTACTATGGTAACACTAATTCATTGTTAGCGCTCTGCTATGACGAGATATATCTTGAAATTTTTATGCGACACCTTATTACAATTACAAGTAACAACAAAACAAAGCAAGCAACTTTGTTTATACTCAAGATAATTTTCATGCTTGTATTAAGTTCTTGCGATCCTGGGTTAAACGGTGACCTGAAAGTTTTTAACCAGTCTGACTCTACATTAACTGTATTTACACTCGACTATGGAAGCCATGACAGTGTAACTTCTTTAATTCAGCCAAATAGTACTGGAACAATAAAGGTTCTTGGTGGGCTTGGAAATCAGAAAACTTTTGACTGTTGTCCCTGTGAATTTCAGGCAATCTATATAAAGACAAAAGCCGGGAACATTAAAAAAGATCCTGGCAATAAAAACAACTGGGTAATTCCCAATAAGGCTGAACAGAAAAAATTTGGAGGTAAAAATTTAAAATGTGAATTTTACGTTACACAAACGGACATTTGACAGCTATCCAAAGGTATGAGTCTGGGGGCGGGTCTGGCTGCAACTCACACCGATTTTCTATCAAGCAACTGTAGCGATAGCGAAAATAGCGCGTCTCATCAAAAAGCAAAGGATCGTGCAGGTTTAAGTCACATGTACTTCTAACAGTTATTTTTTTACCAGTTTGTACAATTTACTAATCCATTTTTGAATGAATGTTCCTCTTATAAATGGAAAACGAACCGCTAAGAAAGATGGAACATTTATATAAATATGATCCCGGAAATTTGACTTACGAAATTCATTTTTATCTAATAATAAGGTGTGGCTGTCGTTCAGAAAAATGGCGTTTGGAGTAATTTGTGTTTTATCGCCTCTCCAGATAATAGTATTGTAAATATCAACACTCAATAATTTATAAACAGTTGTACTTAAAAAATTTCTAAGTGTAACTTTATCCTGGTTGTTGTTTTTACTAAAAGAGTTTAAAAAATAAGTCCGGAGTGGTAAACGTAGCCGGTCCCTATGATGCACATACGCATATTTTAAAGACAAATCAATGTGTACCGAACTATTAAATTCCAGATAATTATTCCAAATCATTGCTTTTACATATTCACTAAATAATTTTTTTGTTGAAACAAAATAGAAATCAGAAACAAGAAAATTGGAAGAGATAATAAACGGAATGTACAATTTATCTTTATCTGCACTGTTCGCTTTTATAGCCGATTGATGCTCTTCCAGCAGCATCTTTAAATCAATATATTGATCTGTTCTGATTTTTACGACATATTCCGTATCAACAAATTCTACTCCTTGTGAAAGGGCATAAAATTGTTTATATTTATTATTGAAGTCCGTTGGTAAGTTCCGTTTACCAACAACCAACCGGGGTGCTATATCCTGCAGTTTTATGATCCTACAATCTTTAAACACAGAAAATCTGGCTTCATCTATTTTTTCATCCTGCCAGGTAATAATAAGGATTTTTGAAAATAAGTATCCAAATTCTTTAATGATTGTGACCAAAAGATCTTCACATTCATAATTTACGATTGAATCCCTGGTAAGATCCTTAGAAGAGGTGGCACCTGTTCTTCCCATGGAAAGAATAGGCCCCTGAATCAGTAATGTGTAGTCAGAAGAAAAGGTTGAACCTGCCATTTGTAAAAACATTCTTATTTGCGGCAAATATAAGTTTTTAAACTGCAACTCTTATGAACGCTCAGCTATCAAAGCCGGCGGATATTATTTTTTGATCCCTGATTTCCATTTTTATAAAATCAACCAAAATAAATGTTAAATTTACCGACCTTGCGATAGGATGAATGTTTTATCCTTGAAGGAATTCAAGAAAAAAGCAATGCTTAACTATTGTTTTAGTGAAATCATATGATTTAAAACTTACAGGAAGAAGTGGTTGTGAATTGGAAATTGTATCTACTAAAAATACATTTGTAGTACGTAAAAATTCCAAAAATCATGATTATAATCAACGATTAATTCTACAGGCTCAAAAACAGGCCTCTTTTGAATTAAGTTCCATTTTCCATGCTCCGAAGGTTTTTCAGATACATGAAAAAGAAGGAAATACTTTTTTTGAGATGGAATATATTCCTGGGGAAAAATACAGTGAATATTTTAGCAGGATCAGCAAACAGGAGATTGATCATGTGATTTCAAAGCTTATCGAATTCATACAACACAACTTGTCAAAGTCATCCATCCGTTTACCGGATCATTTAATTTTCACCGAAAAAGCAAAGATACTTCAGCAACAATTGGCAGGCGAACCCATTTTAAATCATGTCTTGCATCAATTAATTGCAAAAATTCCCGACTCCGATCTGCCGATGGGTTATTGTCATGGAGATCTTACGTTTTCAAATATGATATTTTCCGGTGCCAAGGTTTATTTTGTGGATTTTTTAGACAGTTTTATCAATTCACCTTTGATTGATATTGTAAAATTACGACAAGATACTTGCTTTTACTGGACAGTGATGATAGATGCAGAGTTAGAGGTATATAAAAAAAACAGGATGTTTCAGATCATGAAATACTGTGATGAAAAAATATATTGTGCTTTTTCTGAAAATACTTATTTTCAAAAATGGTACAACTATTTGCAAGCATTTAATTTATTGAGGATAGTACCTTACATTGAAGCAGAACAAGAAAAGAAATTAGTTATTAATGCATTGAACACAATTAAATTATGAACTTAATAGTTCCCATGGCTGGCCGGTCCAGCCGTTTCCCTGACATTCGCCCGAAATGGATGTTGACACATCCCAACGGAAAATTTATGGCAATACAAGCCATTGCTGGTCTTCATCTTTCAAAATTCGAAAAAATATTTTTTGTTTATTTAAAAGAGCATGAAGAAAACTACCATTTTTTAAAAGGATTTCGTGAAGAATTAGGAAAAACAGATTTGCTTGAAAAAGTTGAAATGATAGAGTTGGCTGAACCTACCATTGATCAATCGGATACCGTTTTCCAAGCAATTAAACACGCCGGAATAAAAGGTCCCTTCGTTATAAAAGACTCTGATAATTATTTTAATGTCGATTTACCTGAAGGAAATACCGTTTGTTATTATGATTTAAATAAAGCCGGTTTAATAAAACCCCAAAATAAAAGCTATGTCATGATTGATGATTTAGGCAAAGTCACTAACATCATAGAAAAACAAGTCATTAGTCCTTTCTTCTGTTTGGGCGCATATGGGTTTGAGGATGCTGAAGCTTTTTGTAATGTAGTATCTAATCTGCCTTTTCAAGGAGAACGTTACATCAGCAATGTTATTTACCAAATGATCCTGGAGGGAAAATCATTCAGTGCTATTCCTGCAACAAATTATGAAGATTGGGGTACTCTGCAAGATTGGAATAATTATAAACGTAGCTTTGCAACATTATTTATTGACATGGATGGTGTCATTACCCAGCATTCTTCCTCACATTTCCCTCCTTACTATGGAGAAACAGAAGCAATTAAAGAAAATGTTGAAATATTGAAAACATTGCGACAATCAGGTAAATTCCAAATTATCATTACTACTGCAAGAGGCGAGGAATACCGAAATGTTACAACCGATCAGTTAAAACGGTTTGGACTGGATTATGATCATTTATTAATGGGAATGCAGCATGGTAAGCGAATTATTATTAATGATTATAGTAAATCAAACCCTTATAAAAGTTGTGATGCAATTAATTTAAAACGTAATTCTAATGAATTAAAAGATATACTCAGAGATTCATTAGGCATAGACTATGAAGAAATTTAATTGATTATTTTTTTTATGTAATAAGAAATGCCTCACTGGCATTTCTATTTTTTACGCTGAAACGGAGAAAGACCGCTATACAAAAAAATAATGATTCAATAGCTTGTTATTTTTTAAAAAGGTACCCTTCAGGATGCTTTGATCATCCTGAAGGGTACCTTTTTAAAACGATTTATCAGCGCTGTGTTTATTGCCGGCTATGGATGCCCGGATCCACAACTTTTTGATAGACAACAACCTATAACATATAACTATCTTGTTCACCGACAGAACCGTTTGTTTCGTCTAAAATATTTATTATTTTTTTGTTAAAAAATCCGGCTGCTTGCAGTTACGCAGTATATTTACTCTATAAAACCGTATTATCTCTCTCTATTATGTATACAATGAACAAATTAAAAAAAATGAACAAAGTGATGGCAGGATATCACATGTTGATGATCCTGTCTCAGGTGGATGGAAAGTTTGTGAGGTCGGAAGGAAAGATCATTATTAAGTATCTGCAGGATGCTTTTCCATTTTATGTGAATCTGGATAATGAAATGGAGGTATTGAGCGCTATGCCAAAAGAAGATTACTTTCTGCATTTCAACAATTCCATGAACGATTTTTACGAAGATTCAACTTCTGAAGAGCGTACTAAATTTTTAAAATTTGCTGTAAAAATGGCAAAAGCCGATAAAGTCATTACCACGGAGGAAAATAAGTACCTGAAAGAATTATTTTTTGCCTGGGACTCCGATCACGAAGAAGATACCTATAATTATCAGCATCTGTTTAATTAAGTATTTTTCGGCTTATCAAGCGACTTAAAAGTCAGAGTAAAGATTTCAATCCCTACTCTGACTTTTTTTGATCTGTATAAATTACAAAACAGTTTTTCAATCATTCTATCCAATATTTTGTATGCGCCTGCCACTCTTGGTAATCTTCTATTCTATTGTTTCTTTAACCTTTGCACAGCAGGTGGCAGACACCACCTTCGATTTTAAAATTGAAAAACCCTATTTTCAAAAAGGCAAGGGACCAACGATCGCAATTGATGATGCGCATTATAATTTTCACACACTTCAGGGGCGTTTTACTTCTTTTGGAAAATTGCTGGGCAATGACGGGTATGTATTGGAAAATTACAGCAGTAAACTTAGCTTAAAAAAATTAAATCAAATTGACATACTGGTTATCTCCAATTCATTAAATGAAAAAAATTCAGAAGGAAACTGGACATTACCAACTCCTTCCGCATATGGCAAGGATGAAATAAAGGCCCTTCACAAATGGGTACAAAATGGAGGAAAACTACTTTTAATAGCCGATCATATGCCCATGGCAGGCGCCATTGCTGACCTGGCATCCGATTTTGGGATCCATTTTGAAAATGCCTATGCCATGGATAAGCGCCAACGAAAAATTGAATACTTTACCAAAACAGAAAATACCTTACTAAACGATACGGTTACTTCTGATAATGCCCCTTATACTATGGTAGACAGTATCGTTAATTTTACGGGCTCTGCTTTTAAAATTTCAGGTAAAGCCTATCCATTAATGGTACTGGATTCCAATTATCAGCTACTGTATCCGGATACTGCCTGGATATTTCATCCCTTTACCAAAACCGTCCCGGCTGCCGGATTTTACCAGCTTGCACGTATGCCATATGGGAAGGGTAAAATAATTGTTTCTGCCGAAGCAGCTATGTTCACCGCTCAATTGAACGGCAGTGAAAAAAAACCATCTGGGTTCAACAGTCCTGCTGCCAAACAAAATTGTCAGTTTATACTGAACCTGTTTCATTGGTTAAGTAATCATGAAACGGACAAAAAGAAAATTTACCGACAGAAGGAAGAATACTAACCCGGATAATGCTGAATGCAAATTTCGCAGTTATTCATATCTTCACGATAATACGTTTGTTGTACATCCAGTATATGGGTATATAAATGAGCAATAC
>CAZMRM010000213.1:6245-6947 GCA_964568515.1 uncultured Chitinophaga sp.
TACAAAACTCATCGCCATGACATGCGAAGCAGCAACAGGACCAAGCCAGGACGCGTAAACATTTTCAAACACCCACATTTTTACGGAAATATCCTTACTTACCATTATTAAATTAAAGCAGGCTTCTATTAATTCTGAAAGGATATACGCACTGATAGCATTACTCCCAAAGGCAAGTAAAGGTTTTGTAAATTTTCTGTATCCCTTCATATCCATTAGCCAATAGGATAAGGCCAATGCATGCAACGCTATGCCGGAAGTAAACAAAACATAAGAACTTGTCCATAAATTTTTATTGATCGGAAAAACAATGTTCCAGCTTACACCCAGTAACAACAATAAATTACCAATCATTACAAAATAAATGATCAGAAAGTTTTTATTCGAAACATGTTTTATTTTACTTCCGGCGAGCGTGCCGATAAGTCCGGAAGCAATAGCAGGAAGCGTACTTAATATCCCTTCCGGATCCCAGGGTTTACTCTTTGCCCATACATGCTCTTTTAGCAGGCAATGATCCACCCAGGCAGCCAGATTGTTTGTTGGCTCCAAACCCGTTACCAATTCACCGGGTACTTCAACACAGGTTAACAACATCCAATATCCCAGCAAGAGCGATAGAATTATCACCAATTGAAATAACCAGTTGGTATACAAATACAGTACTGAGCAAATAAGAAATACGATCGCTATACGCTGGAG
>CAZMRM010000214.1:0-3691 GCA_964568515.1 uncultured Chitinophaga sp.
CCTGTATTATTATGATCAGGCCGGTAATCTGATACAGACCGTACCACCAAAGGGGGTTCATGTGGTTCCTGCTACTGCATTCAGTTCAGGAGAATACGATGGTACCACCGAACCTGCCCATACGTTCTTAACACGCTATACCTATGATGGATTGAACAATGTAAGGAGCCAGGAAACACCCGATGGTGGCTTAACGACCTATTATTATGACCAGCAGGGCCGGTTACTGGCTTCCCAGAATGCGAAACAAAAAGCCGCTTCAACGGAGACATTCAGCTATACGAAATATGATTACATAAGTCGTATAATAGAGATAGGAGAAAGTAATGGTGACCCCGAAATTTCGGTAACTCCTTTTACCACCAACGATGTAACCGACATAGTGTATGACTATCAGACGGGATACTCTTCCCGCTTTAAAACCGGTCAGCAGTTTTTACGTAACCGCATATCCTCGGTAAATTACCGTGAAGGCAGCAATTCTGCTCATACAGCCTCCACCCATTACAGCTATGATGTGCATGGCAATGTGAATGAATTGTTACAGGTAAATCCCACCTTATCACTTTTCTTTACAGAAACGGAGAACACCTTCAAGTATATGACTTACCGTTATGATCTGATCAGCAGAAATGTGAAAGAAGTGGCTTATCAGCCGGGCAAGGCCGATCAGTTTTATCACCGTTATTTATATGATGCAGACAACCGGTTGAAAGTAGCACTTACCAGCAACAATGGCATCATATGGGAAAAGGATGCCAAGTACTTCTATTACAAACATGGTCCGTTAAACAGAACAGAGATAGGTGAAGATAAAGTACAGGGGATGGATTATGCGTATACCATCAACGGATGGCTAAAAGGAATCAATGCAACCAGCATTCTCCCGGGTAATGATATGGGCAGAGATGGTACTACAGGAAATAACCTGTATATTGCAAGGAGTGCATTGGCATTTACGCTGGGTTATTACGATGATGATTATTCATCTGTTGGTACAAGTAACTGGCAGGCTACAACAAAGAGTACTCCCTTGTCAACGGGTGATTACAAAAATCTTTACAATGGAAACATTGCCAGAACAACCAGCTCCTTTTTAAATTTCGACGAAGAAGCGGTCAATATAATGGGAAAATCCTACACCTATGATCAACTAAACCGCCTGAAATCGGCAAATGCCTATACAGGTCCAACCATAGCGGAAAGCAATAGTTTCAGCGGTGCGTTAAACAACGGAAACTACCAGGAGATGTTTGATTATGACCCTAACGGAAATATTCTGAATGCATCCCGCTACGGAGACATCTTTGGATTAAAGATGGATAATTTCACGTATAATTATGCGACCAACACAAATAAGTTACAGCAGGTGACCGATGCAGGTACGGATATAGATGATGGAAATTACGAAGAGGATATTGATAATCAAACGGATTCCGACAATTATGGCTATCATGAAAACGGGAGTTTAAAGTGGGACAAAGCGGAGGAGATTGCTGCCATTGAATGGAATGTCTATGGAAAGGTAAAAAGCATCACCCGTATAAGTACCAGCACAAAGAGTGATCTGGAGTTCAAATACGATGCAGGTGGTCAGCGTATCTGCAAGATCGTAAAACCACGTACAGGCAGTGGCTTAAAGAATGAGGAAGACTGGGTGTACAAGTATTACACCCGTGATGCACAGGGGAATGTGATGGCAGTGTATGACCGGAAACTAACGCTGGAAAGCGGAGTGGTAAAAGACCGTTATAAATTAAAGGAGCATCATATTTATGGCAGCAGTCGTTTGGGAGTGGAACAAAAAGATGTTAATTTAGGGGAGTTGGATTTTGCAGATGGAGGTTATGACGGAAATGCCTTTGTTCGTCCTCCGACCGGAACGGTCATAGCAGCAGGGGATCCTTCACAGCCACAGCGTATAGTGGGTGACAAGCAGTATGAACTGAGTAATCACCTGAGCAATGTGATAGCTGTTATAAGTGATAAAAAGATTGGTGTTGATTCGGATGATGCAGGAACAGAGAAGCAGGCAGAGGAATATAAACCGGATGTGATTAGTGCCATGGATTATTATGCTTTTGGAGCTATCATGCCCGGAAGGAATTATAATGATAATCTATATAGGTATGGGTTTAATTCGGGCAGTGAAAAAGATGACGAAATAAATGGAGTAGGAAATCATTATACAACAGAATGGAGAGAATTAGACCCGCGTTTGGGTGGGCGTTGGTGGTCACCTGATAGGATTGTAAAACCTTGGGAAAGTCCTTATGCGGGTTTTTCAAATAATCCGATTTATTTTTCTGATCCATCAGGTTTAGACCCGACAGAGGATAAAAAACCACAAGGTAATACAGAGAATACTACCGGAACTTGGGAAACTAGGAATTCTGATGGCTCATTAACTGGTAAAACAGCCGATCCAGTTGAGTTACCAGAAGTTGAAGTTTGTGGGAATTGTGATGAATCTGCTACTTCCGAAACACCTGCTACTTCTACAACAAGTGATGTAGCAAAAGGAACCACAGCAAATAAAACAGTTAATAGGTATCAGTTAAATGACGCAAAAGGAAATACGAAGTTTGGTATTGATGATAAGTATGCAAGGACAAAACCTAATGGCAAAGTTGTTAGTGATTGGGTTATTCGTTTTGATGAACCACATGGAAAAGTGAAAACGCCTCATATTAATTTAAATGAGAAGTTAACAGGTTTTAAAGATCCCCACACTCCAATAAGTAATAAAATATTAACTACTGTAGAATATGGTAATAAAGGACTAAAAGTATTAAATAAAGTTGCAACTCCCATAGCTGTTGTTGTAGATGCAAAACGCATTTACGATGCAGTAGAACAATCACATGGGAATGTAATGAGTAAAACGGTTGTGGTTACGGTAAGTGATGTAGCTGGTGGTTGGGTTGGTGCTTTTGGTGGTGCAGCGATTGGAGCCGAGGGGGGAATGTATATTGGTGGACTAATAGGCTCCGTTATTCCAGGTGCTGGTACTATTGTTGGAGCTGCAGTAGGAGGATTTGTTGGTGGTTTAGTAGGTGGTATAGGGGGAGCTTTGGGAGGTTCGTGGTTTGGACATGAAGCGGCAGATACATATTATAAAGAATAGAGAATTATTATGAAAATAGCTATTGACCATAAGAAACATGCTGTTGTAGAAATTACTTTATCAGAGTATGAGGTTAATGAATTATCTGAATGGGATAAACTCAAGAAAGAGTGCATTATTAAAATAATTAAAGGTAGAGACTATTGTCTATATACTAATGGTTATAGTAAAAGTAGCATCCTCAATGATTTTGGAGCGTTAAAGAAAGGAAGTATAAATGGAAATAAATATTCCTATCTTCAAATGAGCGAAATGCCAGATATTACAGCACTTGTAGAGGATGCAGATTTTTATTTAGGACAAATTTTTATTTTGTTAGGAAAATTATCTCAAATCGAGATAGAGAATTTTAATCATTATTTGAATTATGGATTAGCTGGAAATAAGTATACAACGGCAGAATTTGTCTATATGGAGGAAGATGGAAAGACATTATATTGGGTTAATCCTAAAGATCCTGAATCTTTTTTTAAAGAATTACCTTTCAAAGAATCAAACTCTTAATATATGATGAAAATGAAAATTTTATTTATAATATTTACGGCATGTTCAACTACAATTAAC
>CAZMRM010000214.1:3701-6909 GCA_964568515.1 uncultured Chitinophaga sp.
AATTAACTGGTTAACTTACACGGATGATATAAATCATTTTAGTATTAAGTACCCTGATAAATGGATAAAGCGACTTTCTAATGGTTCTATCGCTTTTTTGAGTCCGAAAGAAGGGAATAAAGATATATTCCAAGAAAATGTAAACCTAATGTTGCAAGATTTAACTCAGCAGCCAATGAACGTAGAGCAATACACAGAGCTAACAAAAAAGCAGGTAACAGATAATCTTGGAGCTTCTGCAATCGTATCACTCAAAAGCACAACGTTAGCAGGTCAACAAGGGAAAGAGTTTATTTATAATATGAGCTATAAAGAAAAAACTTTTAAAGTAAAACAATATTGGTTTATTAAAGGAAAGTTAGCCTATCTTTTTACCTATACGGCAGAACCATTGGAGTATGAGAAATATGAAAGTATAGCAAGCGACATGATAAATAGCTTTAAGTTTTTTTGAACACAAAAAATAAGTACGGAACGTCAGGCCAATATGGCTTGGCGTTTTTGTTTACTGTAGACCTTACGAGCTTTGGCGACCCGTAACAGCGCATTTTTAAATTTTTAAAGTAATTAAAGATAATTTATTTTTGGTACCCCATTAAACCCGAAACCCAACAAGCATGTATGTCAGGCGCTTCGTATCCGTATCTGTAAACATTGCTTATCCTTTATCACAGCTGAATGCTTACCTTCGCACAAATTAATCCTGCACAGCAATGGAATTTCTTTTTATTCCGGGACGTACTTAGCCGGACGGATACGAACAAATGAGAAGTTTAATAACATCATGCAGAAGTTTACCCCTCAATTAATCAAATAGGATAATCGGATAAAGCATGTAAAGCAGCTAAGTGTGATCACGAACTGGCTGAAGGTTCATAACATCCGCAAAGTCCAGTACATGGCCGGTCACCGGTATGTAAGCTCAACGGAAGGGTATCAGGCAAACAACATGGATGATCTGAAGTAGGACATAGGCTACTACCACTCGGATTTATAATGACCATAAAAAAAGTAACTTTACAATCACCAAATTTATGAATGTGAAATTAAGTTCAGCCCAAAAGATTAAACTCCTTAACTCCGAAGCTATTTACCCGGTCATGCAACAGGTGCTGCTGAGAGAAAATAAAATAGGTCGTAACAAAGAGCACTTTTGGATCATAGGACTGGTGCAGAACAATAAGATCCTGTACATCGAGCTCATCAGCCTGGGAACGGTGAATACCACCTTGGTAGAGCCCATGGAAGTGTTTAGCATTGCGCTTCAGAAACGAAGTGTTCAAATCATCCTGATCCATAACCATCCAAGCGGAGGATTAACACCAAGCAAATCCGATCAGAGACTTACCGATCGGTTGCTGCAGGTAGGCAAGTTCTTAAACATGCCAGTCATCGATCACCTGATCCTCAGCGAGGAAGGTTACTACAGCTTTTACGACAGCGTTTATTAGACGAATTAAGTGCTGCCTTACAAAGAAGTGGAAGCAGTAGCAGGCAGAAGCAAGCAAAACAGGAGATCATAAAAGCATTGAAAGAAAAAGGGATAGCTAAAAAAATAATAGCAGCTGTGACAGGAGTGAGCGAGGAAGAAATGAAGCAGCTTAAAAAACGAAAGAATTACAATTTATGAAAGCCAAAGAAAAAGATCATTACAAAGCGTTTTTATCAGAGCTAAAAGAGAAGATCCACCAGGCGCAATATGCAGCGATGAAACAAGTAAATACAACCTTGTTGAAATTGTATTGGGAAATAGGAAAGAGTATATTAGAAAAGCAAAAAGAACATGGCTGGGGGAAATCTATAGTGGAAACCTTGTCGAAAGACTTACAAAACGAGTTTCCCAGTGTGCAGGGTTATTCATCGCGAAACCTTTGGTACATGAGAAATTTTTATGACCAATACAAAGGGAAAACAAAACTGCAACCACTGGTTGCAGAAATTAGCTGGAGCCATAATATGGTGATTATGGAGAAGTGCAAAGAGGACTTAGAGCGTGAATTTTATATACAAATGACCCGGAAATATGGCTGGACAAAAAATGTATTGATGCATCAGATAGAAGGCAAGAGTTACGAAAAATATTTGCTTAACCAAACCAACTTTGATAAAGCCGTTCCAGCTAAATATAAACATCAGGCAAAACTAGCGGTAAAGGATGAATACAACTTTGATTTTTTAGAAATAGGTGAAGAACATAATGAAAGGGAATTGGAGTTTGGTCTTTTAAAAAACATCCGGAAGTTTTTATCAGAAATGGGGGGTGACTTTGCTTTTATCGGTAATCAGTATAAAGTAGAGGTAGGTGATGAAGATTTTTATATAGATCTGTTATTGTATCATAGAAAATTAAGATCGCTGATAGTGATCGAACTGAAGGCCGGAAAATTTAAACCGGAATATGCCGGGAAAATGAATTTTTATTTATCGGTATTGGATAATACAGTTAAACAGAAAGATGAGAATCCATCGATCGGAATCATTATCTGTAAAAGCAAGAATAAGACGATTGTAGAATATGCCCTGAAAGAAAGCGTTAAACCAATAGGAGTAGCTAGCTATACGCTAACTGAAAAACTACCCAAAGAGTACAAAGGACTATTACCATCACCAAAAGAGATCGAAGATAAATTGTCAGGTTTTTTGATAGAATAGTATAAGGTGTTGCAACGAAAATCCACATAAATTACACCACCTTTGGAGTTATCATGCCCGGAAGGAATTATAATGATAATCTATATAGGTATGGGTCCAATGGACAAGAGAAGGATGATGAAATAAGCTGTGACGGAAATAGTTATACAGCAGAATTCTGGCAGTATGATCCGAGGCTGGGTAGAAGGTGGAATATGGATCCGGTTGTGAAACCATGGGAAAGTTCTTATGCGGCATTTAGTAATAACCCCATCTATTTTGTTGACCCATTAGGATTGAATTCTGGTGATCCTGTTAAAAAAGGTGATGGGATCGGAAATGCTGGAACTACTGCCCCTAATGGAGGTAAAAGACAAGGTGATGGCTCTGTAGTAGGTGGAGATGCTATCTGTATAGGATGTGGTAAAAGTGGAGAAGATATTTATGGATTGCCAGATGAGGGTTATGTATGGAAGCCAGATAATACTACATCTGAACCATCTAATCCAAAGACTGTTGGAAAAAATTCAACTATAGGTGGACAGATTAGTACGAGAGCTAGGGACAGTCAAAAAGG
>CAZMRM010000215.1:0-3082 GCA_964568515.1 uncultured Chitinophaga sp.
TTTAAGTGTTCCCGGCATCGTTGATCCGGTAACCAACGGACCGGTATATAACCCCCTGAATGTATGGAACACCGGGCCAGTATCCAACTCAACGCAAGGAGGAGCCATTCATTTAACCAGTACTCCTAATACACTGCAAACAGAAATCGGTTTGGCATGTTCCGCTACTGTACAGCGAAACAACCCTTCGGGAACAACCGGAAATACTAACTGGCCTTCCAGTCAGTACAACAATTTGCTGTGTGATGCACAATACGGTCAAAAACATCGTAACAGTGATCCCAATATTGGAGGTGCAGTCAATAATTTTGTAACAAAAGGTTTTATTGTAACACTGGCCGACCCTCCGGGATTGTATATACAACAGCCGGATTTTTCAAGCTATCAGACAAAAGATGGCACGGATGCTTCCCAATTCTGGAAAGTTGTAAGAGGTTCACTGACGCTGAATGATCAAAATGGAAATCAGCTGCCCGGAAATTTTATTTTGCATGCAGTGTTTGAAGTGCCGGCTGATAAAGGATACACCGTGAGTGATATTCAAATTGCAGGAAAGTATATTAACTGGGGATCACAAGTGGCAAATACATTTAAAATGCAGATTGTTGCAAGTGCCTATAAAGGAACGGTTCCTAATGGTTATGACGCTGTAGGTGACACACCTCCGGCATCTACATTTCCTCAGCCATTACAGTTGTTTAATGAATCCTATTTTACTGCATTTTATAATAAACAGGTTTCCAACCCGTCCAACAATCCGATACCATTGCTAAGTAACAGTACCTATGTGGCTCCTTTTGTTGAACCTTCAACAAAAAATTTAAGTATGGTGCTGGTTTGTGCTTCTTATATACCTGGCACCACCATCGCATTTGATGATCCCGGAATCACAGCTGTTGTTAATTCCAGTCAGTCGGTTTATTATGCAGTTCCGGGAAACAGTATGCCTGGTAACTATACTGCGCTTTATATCACTGTCAATGTCTCTTCCAATGTAGCACCGGGTTTACATGGTGTCATTTTATTAGGCCCTGGTCAAACACAAGGTGTTCCTATGCCGGCTTTATTAAATGTTGTTCAACCATAATTAAAAGAATGGTGTTGATCGCAATGCTGACGTCAATATTGCGATCAACACATTTTTTTCTTTGCTAAAAAGTCATGCAAAGGTTGGCTTCTCCGTTAACCATAGCAGAGTTTATTCACGTAATAAAATGATGACTATGAAAACAAACCTACTACAAATTTCAATGAAAGTGGTTGCCTGGGCAATAATTGCATCTATCTTTTCCGGTATTTTGGTGTTGTCGTGTACAAACAGTCTAAAGCCTGTGAAAGCTGTTTCGTTGAATAATGATTCTTGCGAATGCTACGCCAGCAGTGTATTGTTTAGCATTCCTGTTTATTTCAATAATAAGGTTCCCGGTGACTTAATGTCGTTCAATAATCAATCACAGGCAGATTGTTTTGCATGGCAGGAATTTGTTGCGTTAAACTGGTGTACTGATTCGACACATGGCTTTGGCGATCCCGGCGACTTGACAGCTGTGCAATGGGAAACCTACATGCCACGTGATGTGATGTTTCAGCCTAATGGAGCAATGCCACCTAATTGGGGGACATTGGTATCTGAAAAGTATGCTGCTAAATTTAAAAGTCAACGGCTGTTGGCCAATCCTATGAAAACAAAATTACTGACCTTCACCAGTAAATTTGAAGGAGCAGATACGTTGCATGACATGGATTTTGGACAAGCGGCTCCTTTCAATTCACCCAACTGGCTTGGTGCTCAAAACGGAACAAATGTCTGGTATGAGATCATGTTGAATAAAGATTATTATGATTTTGTAGTGCAAAAAGGATATTACAATGCCGCTGTACAACATGATTCGGCTATTGCGGGTCATCCGCTGAATTTTCCACAAGGGCAATACAATGGAGCTGTTGGAGCGATAGAGTTAAAAGCTGCCTGGATGGAAATAGACAGCCCTTCTTCAGGAAAATGGAACAGGTATAAATTGTCAAATGCCACTGTTTTGGATGCTACTACAGGTAAATTAAGAAATACGGTAGTTGCTCTTGTCGGATTGCACATACTTCATAAAACAACGAATCAGCCTACATGGGTCTGGGCTACTTTTGAGCAGGTAGACAATGTGCCTGACAATACCGGGATTACTTCACCTTATGGCTATAATTTCTACAATGCAAAGTGTACTGCACAAACCATAACCGTGAAAAACTATTCTGGTAAAGGTGATACCAATGTGACCATTACCTGTACGGCCAATACCTCTCCGCCTTACTACCTCAGTCAGGGAACCCCTGTGCCTGTTCAGATAAGCAGGGTCAATGCCATCGATCCGGTTGATGCGGGTCCCATCAACAAAAAAATGCAGGACGCCATCCGGCAGTTCTATCCAAAGTCGGTATGGCAATATTATCAGCTGGTGGATGTGATCTGGTCACAAAGTTTACAACAGGATCCGACCACACCCATTCCTTCTCCGAGAAATATCAATGTTTCTTCTATGCAAAGCGGAGCAACCATTGTTGCCAACTCTACTTTAGAAAGTTATGTTCAGAAAACAAATACTTGTTTCAATTGCCATGTGTTCAGTACAATTGCTCCCTATAGTCTGGATACGGCCAATAACAATATATTTGGAGATTTTAGTTTTGCAATTAGTGCGGCAACTGCACCTTCCGATGCGGGAAAAAAATAAAGAGAACAAGACACATCATTTTTTGCATCAATAAAGACAAATTGATGAGTGTGAACAATTTCAAAAGCAACCCAAGGATGTTAACTCAATATTATTTCTAATTTTGAGTTATGTCTAATAATTCTTCTCATCATATTTTAAATACAGCAGCCAATTTATTGGGATTCTGTTTATTTGTCATTACTTCTTTACACATTACGGATAAAACACAAAATTCATTGGTTGATGAATCGACAGGTATGATCTCCCTGCTGTTAGCTGTTTCCTGTATTGCGTCATTTATTGCTATTAAAACACATTATGAGCAACGAAGTAAAAAACTGGAAAAAGTAGCAGAATTGTTTTTCATTTCTTCC
>CAZMRM010000215.1:3092-6023 GCA_964568515.1 uncultured Chitinophaga sp.
TGTCATTGTAATACTGATGATGATGGCTGCATTATTTCAACATGAAAATTTATAAAGCATTTTAAAATCATCTTATCCATGAATATTGATCCAACAAAATTCTTCCGCATCTTTATTTTATTTTTTACTACCGGTTGGTTTACTGCCTGCTCCACCAAAAAGAATGTTGATCTGATTGTTTATAATGCAATTGTTTATACGGTAGATTCTACTTTCCGTATGACCGAAAGTTTTGCCGTGAAAGATGGGAAATTTGTTGCCCTTGGCAAATCAGAAGAAGTACTCAATGCCTTTCAAGCGAGACAAGTGGTGAATGCAAAGGGAAAAGCCATCTTTCCCGGATTTATTGATTCGCATTGTCATTTTTACCCTTATGGTTTAGGGCTTCAGGAAGCCAACCTGGTTGGTACCAACTCCTTTAATGAGGTGATTCAACGACTCACCGAATTTTCGCAAGTGAATAAACGTGAATGGCTGATCGGCAGAGGATGGGATCAGAACGACTGGGAAGTAAAAGAGTTTCCGGATAAAGCAAAGCTGGATGAATTGTTTCCCAATACACCATTATTGATCATGCGAGTGGATGGACATGCCGCACTTGCAAACAGCACCGCTCTTCGACGTGCAAACATTACAGGTACTACAAAAATTTCGGGAGGTATCATTGAAACCAAAGATAATAAGCTTACCGGAATTTTGGTTGATAATGCAGTGGACCTGGTGCTGAATGTAATTCCGGCCCCTTCAAAAGCAGAAATACGGAAAGCATTGCTCGATGCACAGGAAAAATGTTTTGCTGTTGGACTTACGACGGTGGATGATGCCGGGTTGAAAAAAAATATCATTGAAGAGATGGATGCTCTTCAAAAAAGTGGAGAACTCAAAATACGCATTTATGCCATGCTAACAGATAATAAAGAGAACAGGGATTATTATCTGAAAAATGGTATTTATAAAACAGATCGTCTGAATGTGTGTTCTTTTAAATTTTATGCCGATGGCGCTTTGGGATCAAGAGGAGCTTGTTTAATTAACAATTATTCGGATAAAAAAGAACAGGGGTTTTTATTAAGCAAACCTGAACATTTTGACAGTGCTGCTGTTCAGCTTTTTGAAAAAGGGTTTCAAATGAATACGCATTGTATCGGCGATTCGGCTGTACGCTTGATACAATCCTTATATTATGCTACGTTGTCGAAAGATAACAAAAAGGCAAGAAGATGGAGAATAGAACATTTTCAGGTAACAACAGCAGAAGACCTGGCCAGATTGAATACACTGCCAAAAGGTTCCATTATTCCATCCGTACAACCCACACATGCTACCAGTGATATGTACTGGGCAAAAGACCGCCTGGGCAATGAGCGGATAAAATATGCTTATGCCTACAACGATTTACTGAAAGCAACAGGATGGCTTGCTTTGGGAACTGATTTTCCGGTTGAAAATATTAATCCTTTGTATACATTTTATGCAGCGGTTGTACGTAAGGATTTGAAAGGATTTCCGGAGCAGGGTTTTGAAATGGAAAATGCATTATCAAGAGAAAATGCATTAAGAGGAATGACGATCTGGGGAGCTTATGCCAATTTTGAAGAAAAAGAAAAAGGAAGTATTGAGCCTGGAAAATTTGCAGATTTTATAATCCTGGATCAGGACATTATGAAGATAAATGTAAGCGACGTGCCGGAAGTGAAAGTATTGGAAACCTATGTGGACGGAGTGAATGTGTTTCATTAATCAGAAGGGCACACACAACCTGTTTTAAGATGCACGGCGATTTTTTACAAGTAATGCACTTCCCTGCCAATCGGGTAATTCTATGATGGATTCCGGAATTGTTTTTAAAAATTCATCCACAGCATCTTTTACACCGGCCCAGTTATGATTGTAATCATGAATCATAATAACGCCTCCGGGAGACAGGCGTTCATAAAAAAAATGCAATCCGGCTAATGTTGGTTTATACAAATCCGCATCGATACTTACAAAGGCAAATGTTTCGTTTTCTAATCCTGCTGTAGTTTCCGGAAAGTAGCCTTTATGAAAAACAATTTGTTCCCCGCCATTGATGTATTTTTTTACTGCTTCAACACTTGTATCGGCAAATTTACGAACGGTGTAATGGGCATTGGTTTGCTTTTCATACGACAGGTCATTTTGATCGAATCCTTCAAATGTATCAAACAAATGCAGCACGCGTGTTCGATCCATTTCATAGAGGATGTTTGCGGTAATACCTTTATAAACACCTAATTCAGCAAGGCTGCCTGGAATATTGTTTTTTTTGAGACGTTGGATCTGGAACCAGATGGAATAAAAACGTACTTTATCCCTCGTCTCAAACTCCAGTGATTTCAGCTCTTTTGAGAGTAGTTTGTTTTTTGAGGCCTGCTCCCAGGAAAAGGGTTTGCTTATTTTATAGGACCAGAATGTTTCTATGTATTTAAAAACAAGAAACAGAAAAACAATAAGCAAAAGAATGTTGAAACTTTGAAAAACAGTTATTTCAGCGATCAAAAAATACATATTTAAAATTGAATTGATGCAGACAAGATAGAAATTATCTGATTAATAATTAACCGGTTTGCGAGGCACTTTATTTTTTACTTCCCATGTTTCGATAACTCCAAGGCCATGATACTTTTTTGTACTTCTTTTTTACTTTAATTTGAACGGACTTAACCGGCAAGCAGTCACGCCATGTATGGGTAGTGATAGTTCTCAACGGTATGTTGCTGCTGAAAAAGTATATGTTTTCCATTGAACAAATATCTGAGGCGCGGTGAACTGAATAAGTTATATTGAGAAGAGCATACAGTACCCAAAAGCAAAGGCCGGGAGAAGAGAAGGATGGAAAACCTCAGTTGCATTTAATGCAAAATAAACTTTGATATTCATATATCGCAAACTAATCAAAATACTGGTCCC
>CAZMRM010000215.1:6033-6885 GCA_964568515.1 uncultured Chitinophaga sp.
GGTTCGGCAACGCTCAACCGGGACCAGTATGGTAATTGTAAAAGTAATTTCTGAATTTTCAATTAGTCATTCAAAAGCAATTTGTGGTTATAGGTGCTATTGCCTGCGGTTATCTTCAGCAAATAGTATCCGGATGTTAATCCATTCACATCCAACTGTTGGTTATGATTTCCGCTTTGCATTGTCCGGTCGATTAGAGAAAGCACTTCCTTCCCGGCAATGTCGTACAGTACCACGGTTACTTTTGTGGATTGTGTCAAAGTCATAGCCAGTGTAAACTGGTCCTTTGCAGGATTGGGATAAATATTACTAGCGGATAAAACCGGGGCATCTTCCTTAATACCTGTTACTTCATCCGGTGTGAGTACAAGTATAAATTTGTTGCCTTCGTCAGAGCTGATATACACTTTGCCGGCGTTATCGATGGCAATGCCTACGGGTCTGCCCCAGAAGGTGCGGTTAACAGTATCAGTAAGAAATCCTGAGCAGAAATCTGAAATATAGTCTACGGTAGTATCCTGATCGGAGGATAAATGACCATAGATAACCTTGAATCCTCTGTAATCATTAGGATCGGTTGTATTCCAGGATCCTCGCAGTGCGGTTAAAAAGCCATGCTGCATCGTAGTGCCAAATTTAGAATTCAAAAATTCGATGGCCATAGGGGCAGAGTGGGCGCGCACCAGTGCTGCAGGTTGCACCACTTTTTCAACCTTCGCTGAATCAACAGCGGTTATAGGCAGGAGTGCCTGATAATCGGCAGCTGCATTAAAATCGAACCATACACCCCCTCCGTAAACAAATGGATGTCCGTAGAAGCCATTATCCCGCACGATATCGATCCATTCAGGG
>CAZMRM010000216.1:0-1829 GCA_964568515.1 uncultured Chitinophaga sp.
AATTTATCCTGTTCATAAACAAAGATGTTCTTTTTTCAAGTGCTTTTATACCCAGTAGTATAACACCATCCATATCTGTTGTAGAGATTGATGTTGAGTTATCGCCTAATGAAAACGCCGCGTAGAAATCTTGTGCTGTAGGTCCAATATGGCGAATGCTTTTATCCTGTGCTTTATAGTTCCAGTTTTTAATTTTGAGATCTGTAATTTTTTTAAGAATTACATTTTCATCTTCGTTTTTAAGATTCTCTATCTTTTGTCTATCCACTACCGTTGACCATGCTCCGGCTCCCGGTTGAATTTCTACAGCCATGGTTGCAAGGGTGTCTGAGTATATTTTCACTCCACCTGATGCTCTTACCAGAAACTGATTTGCCACTGTATTTTTAACTGTGGTGGTAGTGGATGCATCTCCATATATAAAGGTTCCTCTTAACGCATTGTTTGAAGCATAACTACCTAAGGCAATGGAAACCAATCCGGATGCAACTGTATTTGTACCAAATGCAGCAGAAGCGGAAGCTCCCGAGCCAGTGTTTTTATATCCCATGGCTATTCCTCCTCCAGGTGAGGTCACAAAACATTTTATTCCCATCGCAATTCCTCTTGTAAAATCACTGGCACAACTATCACCCATTACAACTGCGGCTCCATCACTCACAACCCCTAAAATTTTTGAGGTACATGTTTTACCGATTGCTATACAACTTTCTGAACTGGCGGTACTGTTGATCCCCATTGCAATTGCAAATATATCTGAAGCTACAGGGTTCAATCCTGCAGCAAATGAATACTCTCCTATGCTGGCGTCCGTCCAATTATTCGCCGTTACCTGGCCAAAACAAAATGCAGCCTTTTTGGGGTACCATAACAATTTTGTACCGGCACTTGAATCAACTGATTCACCTGATCCGAAAGCTCCTGTTACCGATAAACCATCAAGAGCATCACTTTGAAATGTTGCAAGAGGATTCATTGTTGAAAATCCTGTTTGTCCGGCAGCAGTAATTCTCATTCTTTCCAAAGCATTGGTTTTAAAAAGGAGCGAATTGGAATCAACAGTTCCTATAAAATCATTGGCTCTCCCTGTATTACCGCCAATCGACCAGTTTGGCAAAAGGAAAGTTTTAGCATACACAGCAGTATCACTTTCCGTAGTGGCATTCACATTATCTACTGTACTTGTATTCTTAGAATAAGAAGCGTTATTGGTACGAAAAGCAAACGGATCAGAATCCCGTTTAATAACAGCGCCGTTTCTTAAGTAAGAAGCCGTATCGGAAACTTTAACAGTTATTGTGTTTAAGGCATAAGTAACCGTATCAGCATCATTATCATTTGCTACTATCCATTTTAATCCATCCCATTTTAATATTCTGTTATTTTGAATGGTTGTTGTATCTACATGTGGCAATTCACCCAAACCTTTTGCAGGGGTATCTGTTTTTGCTGAATAAAAACTATAAGGTGAGGAAAATAATTGAGTGGTTCCTATATATGTGTAATCATTTCCTCCAGTAAAATCAACTGAAAGTTGCAAAAACATATTATTTTCCCAGGGAACACTGATCAGCGAAGTACTCAGTCCGTTACCTGTTGTTGTACCGGCTCCCACTGCAACTTCATAAAATCCATTTTTATCTGTTGTCACCGGATGCGTTTCTTCCCACTGTAATTCTCCTGCAGAAGATCCGGAAAGGATACCTATTTTTAATGAAACCAAATGATTAACAAGCGGCTGACCAGAACTGTCACGTGCAACCCCTTGGTAAGTAAAAAATACCGGTGATGTCTGAGCGTATAATACGGTTAATGAATAAAAAAAACAG
>CAZMRM010000216.1:1839-2317 GCA_964568515.1 uncultured Chitinophaga sp.
ACAAGCAATAAAAATTTTGTGTATTTCTTAATTTTTCTCATTATAATTTAATTAAACGAATAATTGTAATGGGCTTGCTATCTTTCAAATGCAGAATATTAACAAAATAAACGCCTGCGGTTAATGACTGAATATTTACTGAATAGTCAAAAAAAGGCTGATCGGCGTTTAATTGTTCTGACTTAACCATGCGCCCCTGAATATCGGTTATCTGAACAGAAAGCCGGACAGATAAAGGACTTTGAATAAAAAATTGCTCATTTGCAGGATTTGGGAAAACACGTAAATCCATGTCTTCTTTCTTATGTTCAACGGCTGTAATTAACTGAAAATAGGGTTGAACAAAACCCTGTGTTAAAGTTCCGCCTGGATTGGAAAGGGTTGGTACTGCAATGCCCCCGACATTTGAAAAAAGGCTTATACCGGAACTGGAACTGAAATTTCCTCCAATCGAAGAGGAATTTCGCACTGAGGCGAT
>CAZMRM010000216.1:2327-6878 GCA_964568515.1 uncultured Chitinophaga sp.
GAACTGAAATTTCCGGAGGTGGAAAAAATTGTTCGTTGCAATGTTTGTGCATTGATATGGCAGCAAGCAATAATCAACACCATAAAACAAAAGCTTTGTAATTTTGATCTCATTTAATTAAATTTAAATAAAAATAGGGAGAATTTTTCAATTCTCTAACAAATATCAAACTAGAAGGTGAGTAGCTATTTCCTCTGCAATTATTCTCATTTTTTTTTCAGAAATAATCTTACTTTCTTCTTGATTAAAAAATTTAGCTGATCCCGTTTAAAACTTCCAGAATACTTCCAATAGACCATTATAAACTGCAGATTCATTTCTGCTACATAAAAAAAAAGCTGATCCCATTTGTTTTTAACAACCTCTTGCAAAGCAGCTGGGTCATATACTCCGTATTCCTTATTTTTGTTAAGAATTTCATCCAAATGTTTTCTGAACAAACCAATCGAATTACTATCCTTTAAATCATAAGCATTTTTTAAACTAATATGCAGGAGCAAATTCGTTTCTAACGGAAAGATATTTAATTCCTGAAGTAAATATGTATAAAATTTCTTTTTTCGGTTCATTATTAATTCAAGCTTTTGAGCACTTAAATTTTGCCCCTCTCTTCTATATCGCAGTAGTACTTTATTCAAATTTTCGAATTTTGTGACAGACTTTAATTTCTGCCACAGTGCATAATCTTCCAGTTCCAGTACTTTATGTCCAAACGAGTCATCATATTTAAAAGGGACCCCAAATTTCAAATCGTTCTCTTTCAAAATTCTGGTTCTTAAACATACTGCAGGATGGCAAATAACATTTGAAAACAAAAGTTCAGCCTTTATAGTGTCATTCTTAAGTGGTAAAGGAACAAACCGGTTTTCATCTCCAAAAATTTCAAAAAGCCCCCCACAAACACCGATTTCTAAATTTGATTGCAGAAATTCAATTTGCAATTGTAAACGTTCTGGTATGGCCAAATCATCGGCATCCATACGTGCCAGGTAAACAGTTTCCGTATAATCAATTCCTTTATTCAAAGTGGCAACTAATCCGATATTCTGTTCATTTTCTACATACCTTATTCTCGGATCGGCAAAGGAAAGTATGATATTTTTAGAATCATCCGTAGAACCATCATTGATAATCAAAAATGTAAAATTGGTATATGTCTGATTCAATATACTTTCCATTGCTGCTTTCAAATAACGGGCAGCATTATACACAGGCATTAAAACAGTAATTTCAGGAATTACGTTATCTTGATCCATGATTCCGGAATTAGATCATTTGTATTTCTATCGGATATATTAAACCATTTAAAAGGTGCGATTACCATTTTTTCCGGATAATCATTCAACCAGGCTCCCCACCAGCTAAAGCTGCTATTGGCAATAATGTTATGTTTACAAAAACTCATCAACTGCATATCTTTGTATGAATGGTAGGCATTTCCTTCAATATAAAAATGTTCCCGGCTAAAATGAAAATTATTTTTAACCCACGGTATATCATCTGAAAAAATAAAAAAAACAGGATCTTTTATTTTATCTGAAATAAAAGAAAGGGCTTTTAAATAATAATCCGGTGAACAAACTCCATGAACCTGATTGGTCGTTTCGTTCTTAATATAGTCTCCTAACCGGAAATGAACAGATACGGAATTTGATTGTTGGATTTTTTGGATCAGTTGCTTATCATACGAATCCTGTTCGTTTCTGAATTGAAAACATTTCCTGATTTCCGGTCCCACCGCTTCAAAATATTTCTCACTTTGCCAGTATCCATCCAAGTATACATTTTTTCCTGCTGATAATATTTCCGGTTGAAAGTTGAATTTTTTCTCCAGAATCATTTTGTAGCCGTATCTTTTTTTTATTATCCTCTTCCAATAATTTTTGAACCGATTAAACGATGGATCTGGAAAATATAAATCAAGCTCTTTTGTTGATATTATTTCTTCCTTAATCGGAAAAACATTTAAATCAAAATTTCGCAGGGTTTGTTTCTGAAAAAAACGAAGATCAAGTTTCAAACGGGTATTGTATTTTATAGCAAGGTGTTTACCAATTGCATATTGGAACATTTGATTGCCAATGCCTCCGCTTATCTTTACAATTATCATAAATTCATTTTTCTGAAGGTAGTCTGGTACCTATCTTAACCGCAGGAACTCCTCCAACAATGCTCCATGGTTCCACGTCATTAATAATTACACTATTTGCTGCTATTAATGATTCTTTACCAATCCTAACACCATCTGTAATAGTACAGTTTGCACCTACCCACACATTCTCTTCTATTATAATTGGTCCTTTGCTAAGTGTGCCTGCAAATCTCATCGGGTAGCCTGTTTGTTTAAAATCATGATTTCCGGAAGCAATCATACAATGCGGAGCAATCATTACATTATCACCAATAGTGATACCGGTTCCTCCGTAGATTACAGTAAAAGGATTCAGCTGAACATATTTTCCTAGTTTTACTTTATTTTTTTGAGTCTTAATTATGACATACTCGTTGATTTCTGTTCCGTCTCCAATGTCAACAAGGTCTTTCCGTTCGATTATAGCTAATGGATGAACAAAGTATTTTTCCTTAATACCAGGATACATAGAATTAAACACATCCATTCTTTTTTTATCTTCCATATAATTTGTTTTGGTGTCAACAATTTTTTTTAAAACGGATGATAAACCCAAAGTACTAAAAACAGATTTTATTAGTTTTTTCATTGGTTATGAAAACAAGCGCTGTACCCTTTTGTATATTCTAATTGGTAAAGCTGATTTCCTTACAGGAATAACCGGTGGTTGTTTTGAATTAAAATAGTTATCCCACTTAATCACATCCGATTCATCTACAAGTTCGTCATACTCCTTTACAACTTCATAGGATATTTTGTTTTCCCATTCAAAACCTATAAAAAAAATCTCTTTATAAAGCCCCAAAACATTTCTCATGTATTTGTCTTTACAATAAAACATTTTCTTTATTATTTTATGAATATTCGATGATACAAATATGTTTTTATCCAGAAACAACATTTTTCCATTTCTGTAATTCATTAGCCATATATGAACAGGTTCATAATTTGCCAATTCATAAAATACAGTTGGAAATTCAATGTAGCCTTTTTTGGCAACCCGCTCCATTTCGGAGATGAAATATTTCAGATCCTGAACAGGTATATGTTCAACAACATGAGAACAAATGATATAATCAAAAGAATTGTCCTCAAATGGAAACCGATCACCTTTGTAATATACTACTTTCTTACTCAATTCTGCAGGTTTGCTGTAACCACTTTGTATGAACGCATCTTCCGAACTAAAATCCTTCTCCAGAAACACATCGGAACGAGGATGTGGGTAAGCACCAGGTCCTATTTCCAATACTCGGTCACTTTCTTTGATATTTTTGATTCTATCTGCAAAAAACATAGGTTCATTTGTTTTATCAGTAATTCATAAAATTATTGCATTGTTTTTATAAATTTTTTACTAATCAGATCATATTTAATAAAAGGCGGATGATCAAGCAAACTTTTATAATTGTTATTCCAATTAAATAATGTTCTAAATATAGGTAATTTTGAAAGATAATTTTCATGAAAAACCAAATGTCTTAGGTCCTTTTTTTCTTTTTTAGAAAGGTTGATTTTTTCATATAATTCTAATACTTCACGATGGTAGTTTTTTCCACTTTCAGTTAACTGACCTTCCCGGACTCTAAATCCTCCAAGTAATGCATTCGTCATAAAGAGTTTCGCATTGCCAACAATAAAGAAACGGCTCCATAACTCACAATCACCTGCTAATTTGTAATTTGTATCTATGTACCCTCCTGTACGTAACCAAAGCCCCCTTCTCCAAAATGTTGACTCTTGTTGAATTCCGCCATTGTGCTTATTCTTAAGATAATCCATCTTGCCCCAGTTTCTTAGTGATGCAGTAATAAAGCAACGGTCATTTTCATCATACTTCGTTTTTTGTCCCATCAAAAATTCAATTTCTTCAAATGTTTCGAAAATCTCAGCAATACTGAAAAAGCATTTTTTATGGTACATATCATCTGCATTCAACCAAGCCATGATCTCTCCGGTTGAATGCTTAAATCCTTTATTCAATGCATCATACATACCTTTATCGGGTTCAGAAATTATCTTTGTGATCTTTACCCGATAACGTTCAATCACTTCCAAAGTGCCGTCATTACTACCTCCGTCAACAATAATGTATTCCAGATTAGGATAATTCTGATCAACAATGGACCGAATTGTTTTTTCTATAAATTTTACCTGATTATATACCGGAGTAACTATAGTAATTTTAGGATACTTCATTTCAATGTGATTACGCTTTTTATAATATCAATAAATTGCTCACCAAAATCAATAACTCGTCTCTTATAAGAATCCATTCGTTCTTTTACCGGAGGATGCTGCATTAATTTTTGCATGTGCATTGCCAGTTGTTTCTCATCTTTCGGATCAAAAAAAGCGGCATTCATTTTAATCTGCTCACGGTGCACCGGTAAATCCGATACAATAACAAATTGGTCCAT
>CAZMRM010000217.1:0-3620 GCA_964568515.1 uncultured Chitinophaga sp.
CGAAAAAGATACGATCGGAAAACGTTACAGAAGACAGGATGCCATTGGGACGCCGGTCTGCATCACGATCGATCATCAAACCCTGGAAGACGGTACGGTAACCCTGCGTCACCGCGATACCATGGGGCAGGATCGTGTGAACATCAGTTCACTTGCCCAGATCGTTGATGAAAAAGTAAGTTTCAAGAAAGCATTGATGAAATTGCAGGTGAAACCGGTAAGTGTGGAATAACCGGTGTGTGCCTGTTCCTAAATATCAGTGATTAGCAGACCATATGCAATGGCAAAAAAATGGATATTATTCGGGTTCATCCTGTTAAAATTTTTACTGCATTATTTCTTAATAAGTCCGGAATATGATCTGCACCGCGACGAATATCTGCATCTGGATCAGGCGAATCATTTGGACTGGGGCTATTTATCCGTGCCTCCGGTTACCTCCTGGTTTTCATGGTTGATCCTTTGTCTAGGAAATTCTGTGTTCTGGATTAAATTTTTTCCAGTTCTATTTGGTGCCTTGACAATTGTAGTGGTTTGGAAAACAATTGAAGAACTAAATGGGAATTTATTTGCATTGATCCTGGGTGCGATCTGTGTACTGTTTTCTGTTCTTTCGAGAATCAATCTGCTTTACCAGCCGAATTCATTCGATATTTTAAGCTGGACAGCTTTTTATTATGTACTTATCAGGTATGTTCATACAGAAAAACAAAAATGGCTTTTTGTCGCAGCTATCCTCTTTGCAATCGGTTTTTTAAATAAATACAACATTGTTTTCTTACTTATCGGTTTGTTTCCGGCTGTTTTATTAACGAAACATCGGAGGATTTTTATCAGGAAGAATTTTTATTTATCCCTTTTATTGGGAGTATTGCTGATCTCACCGAACCTGCTATGGCAATACAGACATGATTTTCCTGTTTTTCACCATTTAAAAGAACTGGCAGAGACCCAATTGACACATGTGAACCGGTTGGATTTCTTAAAGGGGCAACTCTTTTTCTTTATAGGATCATTTGTTGTGATTATCGCGTCGTTGTATGCATTGTTATTTTATTCTCCCTTTAAAGAATATAGATTCTTTTTTTGGACTCTCCTTTTCACATTGACAGTGTTCACCTATCTGAAAGCAAAGGATTATTACGCTATTGGGTTATATCCCATTTATATTTCATTTGGTTGCACTTTTCTGGGCAAGGTCTTAAAAACGGATTGGAGGAAATATTTACAACCGGTTCTCCTTGTGATCCCTGTCCTGTTTTTTATTCCCATGTATAGGCTGGTCTTTCCAAACAAAGCTCCCGAAGAATTCATTCAGAACGGAGAAAAATATAAAGCATTGGGATTATTGCGTTGGGAGGATGGCCAGGATCATGCATTACCACAGGATTTTTCTGATATGCTCGGCTGGAAAGAACTGGCTGAAAAAACAGATTCGATTTATGATCATCTGGAAAATCCGGATCAGACACTGATCCTCTGCGACAATTATGGCCAGGCAGGCGCCATAAACTATTATAAAAACAATAAAAAACTAATTGCTTCCTCATTCAACGCAGATTATATCAACTGGTTGAATCTGGACGAAAAAATAAAGGATGTGGTTTTAATAAAGGAAGCAGCAGAAGATGATGACAAGTTAAGGAAAAAAGAAATACCTTTTTTTGATACCGTTTATTTAGCCGGCAGGCGAATCAATCCATTTGCCAGGGAGCCGGAGATTTCCATCTATGTATTAAAAGGAGCGAAAATAGATGTGAATAGCTATATTAATAAGCAGATTACTGAAAGGAAGAAACGGTAAACAGGACCGTTTAAAATGAAACCGGATTGTTGATGAATACATCCGATGTACGTACTACTTTATAGAATCCTTTTTCAATTTCTCCTGATATTTTTTCAAACTGTCAGCATTGAAGGTAGAGAAGATATTCAATCCGATTCCGGAGCTTTTGGACTTTTCTTTCTTTTGGGGTTCCTTTACTGAAGCCCTGCTGGAATCTTCTTTTGTTTTACCGGAGTCAGATGTTGCTAAAGCTCTTCGTCGTGCCCTTCTTAATTCGATTTCTTCTTTTGAAGGCTCTTCCCGTTTACGACGTTCTGTCCTGATTCGTGCCTCTTCTTCTTTTTCTGTTTCCAGTTTTACCTTTTGTTCTTCCTCTTCTTTGGCTATACGTGCCTCTTCTTCTGCTTGTCTCAATGAATCCTGATTGATCACGGGAGGGGCGATAACAGGTGGAGTTACTGTTTTAACAGGCGGGGTTACCGTTTTTTTTACCACAGGCGCAGATACAGGTTTTTCAGCCGGTTTGGAAAAATCAATAGTTGTGAAAATAGCATAACCGCCTCCTAGAACTCCCAAAACAAGAACGATAATCAATACCAGTTTCCAATTAAAAGGTTTGCTGTCGGTAGTTGTACCCAGCATGCCTTCCATACGATTCCAATCATTGGCATCATACCTGGCTTCATAATTCATTAAATTATTTTTAACAACTTCTTCTAATTGTCGGCTATTCATTTTTTGTCTGTAACGTTAATCAAATGCATTAAATTTTTCTTCAGATTAAACTCTGCTTTTGACAGGTTGGATTTAGAGGTTTCTTCACTGATATCCAATATCTGAGCAATTTCGGCATGAGTGTATCCATCGATTAAAAACAGATTAAACACTGTTCTGTAGGCGGGTGTTAGTTCCTGAACGGCTTTTAAAAGCTCGTCCTTGTTAATGGTTAAAAGTGCTTCATCACTTATTATTTCTTCTTTGGCAGCAGGTTTTTCATAAGCATTAACGGTGCTTACAATTAAATAATTATGTTTATTCCGGCGTAAATGATCCACGGAGGTGGTGATCATTATTTTTTTGATCCATTGTTCAAAAGATCCATGCGGATCAAAATTCTTAATCGTGTTGAATATCTTTAAAAAACCTTCATGCAAAATGTCTTTGGCTTCATTCGTTGTTTTTGAATAGCGTAAACAAACACCTAACATTTTACTGTAATACAGCTCGTACAATTGTTTTTGACTTGCACGGTCATTTCTCAAACAGCCCTTTATAATGTCAGTTTCAGTCATAAGCAAGTTGTTTAATTTTTTAAAGCAGGATTAAAAAAAACAATAACATCATTCTTGTAAATCCACTTTAAAAATTGAATCCTCTATTCCTTTATTTGTTTCTACAGAGGTTAGCTCCAGTTTAAGTGGTAACGGCCCTCCTGTAATGATAATGAAGGTAGGATATTTTATTCCATCTACCTCTTTATAATCAATATAATCCACCGTTTGCGTCACGCTTCCCTGTTCAGAAACAGTTGTTTGATTGGAACGGACCTTCAAACCGGTAGCAATATCGTACCATTCTGTCGATTTTTTGCCGGCCGGAGTGTTGACCTCAACAATATAAGCATCGCTTCCGTTAATGGCCTCAATGCCTTTAACAGTTAATTTAAAACCCAGTTTCTCATAATACATCTCATGCACATTGATGGCTTCAACCTTTAATTCTTTTAATTCATCACCTGTAATTTCTTTTTTACCCTGCATACCGCTTTGTGAACCTTTGCTGCCATCATAGGTCATTTTTTGGACAATCATTTCACCAATGCTGATGGTCATGG
>CAZMRM010000217.1:3630-5650 GCA_964568515.1 uncultured Chitinophaga sp.
GTATATTTGTTAGGGCTTTTTTTCTGTTCCACCATGCTGATTTTACCATACTGGGAATCAGCCGACCGTTTAACGGTGATGTCTTTCACCGAATTTATTTTCTTACTTCCTCCCAGGGCATTGATGTAGGATTTAATGATGGATTTGGAAGAAACAGTTGCAGGTGCCGGTTTAATTGCTGAAGCCACCGGATTTCCAAGAAGATCGAATTGCAGAACTTTTTTATCAGGACTAAATATTTCCAGTTTTTTTGCAACCTCTTCTTCGTTACCAACCACCAGAATGGTAGCATTGTCTGGACGAATGTATTTTTGAGCCATTGCAAATACATCATCGGAAGATACTGCTGCGAGTGTTTTTAAATAATTACTGTAATAATCTTTCGGAAGATGGTAACGATCAATATTGATTGCAAACTTTGCTACTGTAGCAGGATCTTCCAAAGAAATGGCAAAACTGCCTGTCAGATAGTTTTTGATGGTTTCAAGTTCATCCTGTGCAACTTTTTCTGACTGAATCCTTTTTAATTCCGCCATAATTTCGGATACGGAACTATCAGTCACCGCATTTCTTACTTTCGCATAAGCACTGAATTGACCAACCAGTTCATCGTTTGTCAACGAAGAGTAGGCACCATAAGTATAACCATGTTTTTCTCTGAGGTTCATAAATAAACGGGAAGAAAAACCTCCACCCAGAATGTTATTCAAGACCCTGCTTTTGATAAGATCATCACTGTTCGGTTTTAAGTCAACCGGATAACTTACATTGATCACAGATTGAACAGCACCAGGCTTATTTACAAAAGCAACACGTGTTTTTTCGGGTGCAGGTGGCATCGGAGGTATAAAGCTGGGCACCTCTGCTTTTTGCCATTGACCCAAATGTTTTTCAATCAATGCTTTAATTTCAAAAAATTTCACATCTCCTACCACCGCTAAATAAGCAACATTCGGACGAAAATAAGTTTTGAAGTAATCATTGCATTTTTCCAGTGTTATGTTTTTAACCGTCTCTTCTGTAGTAAGTTCTCCATAAGGATGATTTTTACCATAGTTCAGGATTGATTTTACATTTTCAGAGATTGCATCCGGACTATCTTTTTCCTGTGCGAGCTCAGATAGTGTTTGCTTTTTCAGTTTATCCAGCATTTCCCAAAACTCTTTGCGAGAGACCACATCCTCTTGTTTAAAATCCGGGTTTAACAGAACATCTGCAAGCAACTCTACCAGTTTCTTATTTTGTTTACTAAGTGCAGATGCATAAATTCCACTGGTTGATGCAGATAGCTTGGCTCCAATAAAATCAATATCATTATCCAGCTGATCCTTTGTTCGGGTTTTTGTTCCGCTGGTGATAAGTTCACTTGTTATAGCCGCTAATCCGGCGGCGTCACCTTCCAATGTCGGATGTATATTCAATACAATGGAATAAGCAACAGTAGGTGTTTTGTCATTTTCAACAACAAATACTTTTAAGCCGTTAGCTAACTCAAATGATTTAATATCACCCAGCTTGATAAGCGGAAGAGGGCCAGGAAGCGGACGAATGGCACGATTAAGATCCGGAGTGTTTTTTTGGGCAACTGCAGAAAATAGGATAAAAACAGTTGATATGGATAAAAGAATTTTTTTCATTAGTAAATAGTTTCTTAATTAATAGGTTTACCGGAAAATCCGAAAGTTAAATCAGTATTACTTCTTCGCACTTTTTGGAAGATAATAGAGTACCACACGGTTTTCTTTTGTTAAATATTTCTGAGCAGCTTTTTGAATATCCTGCTGCGTAACCTCCATGTAACGGCTGATTTCTGTATTGATCAGATTCGCATCTTTGAAATACACATAATAATTGGCAAGATTTTCAGCAATTCCAACCATTTTCGAATTATCGCTGACAATCTCACTTTCTATCTGTGTGCGTAGTTTTTGAAATTCAAAATCAGGAATGATCTCTTTTTTGAGTTTATCAAACTGATTGGTCATTGATTCTTCCAACTCAAGCGGAGGAACGCCCATAT
>CAZMRM010000217.1:5660-6876 GCA_964568515.1 uncultured Chitinophaga sp.
TCCCGGGTCTTCCAGTGATAAAGTGTAAGCACCAACATAAACAGCCTTTTGCAGTTTATCAACTATTGCTTTTTGCATACGTGAACTTTTTCCTTGTGATAAAAGTGTGGCAAGCATTTTAACCGCATAAAATTCCTGTGTGGTTTGTGCAGGCGTATGAAATGCCATTACTACAGCTGGTAACTGAATGTTGTCATATACCGTGTCTCTTACTTCCGCTGTTTTTACAGGTTCGACAGCAGTGGGCCTTGGAATTGCTTTTGTGCCTTTTGGAATATCAGAAAAATATTTTTCGATCAGTGCCTTGGCCTGTTTAGGATTGATATCTCCCGCAATGGATAAAGTTGCATTGTTAGGAACATAGAATGTTTTATAAAAATCAATAAATTCCTGAAGTGCAGCTTTATTGATATATTCAGGTGATCCTCCCGGTGTCCAACTATAAGGATGAACAGTGTATGCATGTGCAAATGTTTCATTTAAAATGGTTCCGTAAGGTGTATTTTCATTACGTTGTTTCAGCTCCTCTTTTACAACCTTACGTTGTGTTTCCACACCGATAGAGTCTATTTTAGAATGTAACATTCTTTCAGATTCCAGCCATAGACCTAACTCTAATTGATTGCTTGGCAAGACCTCATAATAAAAAGTACGATCAAAAGAAGTATTCGCATTTAAGTTTCCTCCTGCATTTTGAACCGTTTTCATAAATTCTCCGCGCTTAATGTTATCGGATCCTTCAAACATAAGGTGTTCAAAAAAGTGGGCAAAGCCTGTACGGTTAGGATCCTCGTTTTTAGATCCTACATGATACAGAACAGTAACAGCAACGATCGGTGTTGAATGATCTTCATGTAAAATCACATGCAAGCCATTAGGCAGATCGTATTGAGTAAAATTGATCTTATTGCCTTGTGAAAACAACAAGCTATTGATTAAAAGGGATGATAATAATAGAAAGCAATTTTTCATATGATTGGGTAATATAATTTTTAAAATTTTCGCTAAATTAAAACTAATTTGCAATAAAATACATTGATTTATGTTTGTCGGCCCCTTATTTTTATAGATTTTTTTTATAAAAATTAAGAATGCCGCTTTTTTGGTCCGCGTACAGCTTCAGCGGTTAGTGGATTATCCGGCCAATGGTGGCGGGGATAGCGAGACAAGAGATCTTTTCGTACCTCAAAATAGGTTTTGTTCCAGAAACTTTTAA
>CAZMRM010000218.1:0-6870 GCA_964568515.1 uncultured Chitinophaga sp.
TACTGCTTCCGAAGTCTTCATGGAACGAATTCCTTATTTTGCATTTTGTATCCTTGTGATCCTCATCACTATTTTCTGCTTCCGGAAAAGCTTTTCCTTAATCCCGGTATTAGGACTGTTATCCTGTTTCTATCTGATGACAGAACTGGGAATCAGCAATTGGATACGTTTTCTGGTGTGGCTTATCCTTGGGTTAATTGTATATTTTACTTACGGAATGAAACACAGCAAATTGAATTCGGGTAAGTAAACAATTGCAGCCATAATCTGAAAAAGAGTCCTTATTTTTGATTAATTAAAATAGTAAATTCATATGATCGTATTTATTACCGGGGCAACTGCAGGAATAGGAAAAGCTACCGCTGAGTTTTTTGCCAAAAACAGTTACAATGTAATTATCACAGGACGCAGGAAAGAGCGTTTAAATGAGCTTTCGCAATTTTTACACGAAACGTATAAAGTGGATGTACTTTCATTGAATTTTGATGTAAGAAACGTTGCTGAAGTGCAGGCAGCCATCGAAAAAATTCCTGAAAAATGGAAAAAAATAAATGTACTGGTGAATAATGCCGGTCTTGCTGTTGGACTTAATTCCATACAGGAAGGTGTTCTGGATGATTGGGAACGAATGATTGATACAAATATCAAAGGACTTCTTTACATAACCAGGACAGTTGCTCCAATCATGATTGCCAATGGCTTTGGACACATCATTAATTTAGGTTCGATTGCAGGCAAAGAAGTATATGCCAATGGAAATGTATATTGTGCTACCAAGCATGCGGTAGATGCATTAAGTAAAAGCATGCGCATTGATCTGCTTCCGCATCACATTAAAGTTACAGCCATTCATCCCGGAATGGTAGAAACAGAGTTTTCTGTTGTTCGTTTTAAAGGGGATGAAGAACGGGCCGGCAGTGTTTATAAAGGTGTTCAGCCGCTTACTGCTAACGACATTGCAGAAACCATATTCTGGACAGCATCACGTCCGGCGCATGTAAATATTAATGACATTGTTATTATGCCAACGATACAGGCCAGTTCAACGACTGTGCTTAGAAAATAGATTATCTTTAGGTGACGTGTAAATGGTGGAAAGCATAAAGAAAATAATACTCATAATAACAATTGTACTTGTAAAGGGTGGTTTTGCTCAGGGGTTTTATTTTCAACCCATTATTAAGCACCGTATCAGCGGAGGCCCCCTGCTTTCTTTTTTCGGAAAGGATCCGCATACCATGAAGAATGTAAATCCATTGTTTGGCTATACGGTTAACTATGCTACTGAAATAGAGTTGCTGGACAATACGAGCATTCTTGCCGGTTTAACTTATACGAATCAGGGGGTCCGGTTCAACGGCTATTATGTGGTTCCTGGATACACTTATCTTTTTGATGGCACCTTTGCTTATGATCATAAATTAAGATTTCAATCCCTGCAACTGCCATTAGCAGTAAAATTCAATCTTAACCTGGAAGAAGATAATAATTATACACCCTACTTTATACTGGGGCTTGGGTTCACTTACATCGCCACTTCAACTTCCACTATCGTTTCCGATTCTACAGAGGCCACTGTTTATAAAGGAAAAACAGATCTTGAATTTGAACATCATTTAATCCACAAAAAAGTGAACTGCTTTGCACAAGGCGGATTTGGTATACAAAGGAACATGAGGAAAAGGGACAGGGCACTGTATATTGAATTTGTTTACAAATATGATTTTCCACGTCTTCATTACATGGGTCATGAAAACTCCAATTCTGTCTTTTTTAGAAATACCAGCCTTTCTATTGTTGCAGGTATAAAATTGTAAACGATAAGCGCTCCACCGTACTTCAAAAAAAGAACATCCCAGGTCAGTTATAAAAATCAAAAACCCGTCACATTGCTGTGACGGGATTAAAATTAGATAAATCTCTCTCTAAACTAATCTAATTATTAATGCAATTATAATTGCTTTTCGATGTTAAAAATAAGTCTTTTTTGTTTATGAACCCTAAATTTATCTTTATAAAAAACCATTTTACCTTAAAAATAAGTTAGATGGTCGACAATTTGGGCAAAATACAAATCTGTAAAAGAGCTTTGATTTTGTTTTCTATAATGAAGACTCAAATCCTATTTGTATGGTTGCACCAGTTTATTAATTTTATTTAAAGTTTCATGGGTTTCAATTTTCAACCGTTCAATGATGGATCGGCAACTTGTAATTTCATGTATGAGTTCGACACTTTGTCCGGCGCACCATAGTGTTTTGTAGTTTCCTGGTTTAACAGACGCTTCCAGCTTTTTCATACCACTGATTTGTACCCACATTTTGAAATATTTTTTTGTAGTTTCATTTTGAGATAGCAATCGTTCGAACCAGTTTTGTTTATAACCGATTTTTTTAGCAAATGTCGTATTTATAATATTGCAGGGGGTTCCAGACAATTTTTCGGTTAGTACAATGTCCTTCATACCAGAAGTTACAATAGCATTTTTATATTCTTGATTTACAGGAGCTTCAATACTGGCTATGAATCTGGTACCGATGGAGACACCTGCTGCTCCCACGGCCAGCATAGAAACAATGCCTGCTCCATCTGCTATTCCTCCCGCTGCAATAACCGGTATTTGCGGGAACTGCTGATACAAAGCCGGAATTAAAACCTGCAGGGGATTAGGACCTGCATGTCCACCCGCACCTTGTCCCACGGCTATGAAACCATCACATCCTGCTTCTGCGCATTTTTTCGCATGCTCCAGATTGGTCACATCGCAAAATACTTTTGCGCCGTAAGCATGTGCCTCATCAATCACTTGTTTCGGGTTTCCCAGTGATGTAATATAAAAAGGCACCTTGTGTTCAACACAGATCTTCAGATGGTCCTCATACAAAGGATTTGTTTTTTGAACGATCAGGTTCACCCCATAGGTACCTGTTATACCTGTTTGTTGTTTCTCCCGGTTTAATTGCTGAAGCAATTGTTGTAATTCACCTTTGTTCCTGTAATTCAAAGAAGGAAAGGCAGCAGCGATCCCGTTTTTCATTCCGGCAACGAGCATGGCTTCATTGCTAACAAGGAACATAGGCGCCATAATTATTGGAAAATCGATGGATAATAATTCAGTTAGTGGGGTCTTCATATATATGGAAACATTATTATGGATAAATCGTTAAATAAACTAGCTTTGACATAACGAAAGTAGGCATTAATCGCATTGTTCTTTTTAAAAATTTAACCCCGTCTCATCTATGGCTATAACACGTGTATTCGACATTCTTGCGCAACTTCAGGAGAAATATAATAAGAAAGACATTTTATCCGCCAAAGAAAATGGAAAATGGAGAGCTTATTCAACACAGGAGTTTGCTGATAGTGTCAATTTTTTAAGTTATGGATTGTACAACCTGGGAATTGAAAAAAACGACAAGGTTGCAATCATCTCTAATAATCGTCCGGAATGGAATTTTACGGATTATGCACTGCAGCAGGCAGGTGCCATCAGTGTTCCCATTTATCCTACCATCAGTGAAACAGATCTTGCATTCATTTTAAAAGATGCGGGGGTGAAATATATTTTTATTTCCAGTACGGAACTGTATACAAAACTAAAGTCAACAATAGACAGCGCAACCAGTATAAAAGATGTATACACCTTTAATCGTGTGGAAGGCTGCAAACATTGGTCGGCTTTACTGGAAGAAGGGAAAAAAAATCCCAAACCTGCAGAAATAGAAGCGATCAAAAAAACGATTCAGCCAAATGATCTGCTGACCATTTTGTATACATCCGGAACAACCGGTACTCCTAAAGGTGTGATGCTGTCGCATGACAATCTGATCAGTAATTCACTTGCTTCCCAAACATTGTGTCCGTTTAAAAGCAGCTGGAAAGCACTTAGCTTTTTACCGCTCAATCACGTGTATGAACGTATGCTGACCACACTTTATCTATACCTGGGTATTTCCATTTATTATGCAGAAAGTATGGATACCATTGTGGATAACTTAAAGGAGGTGCAACCTGAAATTTTTTCAACAGTACCACGATTACTGGAAAAAGTGTATGACAGAATTGTAGCAAAAGGAAATGAACAAACAGGCATCAAGAAAACAATATTTTTCTGGGCACTTAATTTAGGTCTTCGATATGAACTGAATGGTGCGAACGGATGGTTCTATGAATTTCAGTTAAAGATAGCACGCAAACTTGTTTTTTCCAAATGGAAAGAAGCATTGGGCGGTAAGGTGTTTGCCATTGTTTCCGGTGGAGCCGCTTTACAGCCTCGTTTGTCACGTGTATTTTTTGCCGCAGGGATCAATGTACTGGAAGGATACGGCCTTACCGAAACATCTCCCGTGATAGCCGTAAACAATTTTCTTCCCAACAGTATTTGTTTTGGAACGGTGGGCCCTGTAATAGATAAAGTGACAGTAAAGATTGCTGATGACGGCGAGATCCTGGTGAAGGGTCCCAACATCATGCTGGGATATTATAACCGTCCGGATGCCACAGCAGAAGCCATTGATGCGGATGGCTGGTTTCATACAGGCGACATCGGTACATTTGTCGATAACCGCTTTCTGAAAATTACCGATCGCAAAAAAGAAATATTCAAAACATCGGGTGGTAAATACATTACACCGGTAATGATTGAAAATAAACTGAAAGAGTCACCTTTTATTGAACAGGTGATGGTGATCGGAGAAAATCAAAAATTCGCTTCCGCATTGATTGTTCCTTCCTTTGCTTATCTGAAAGATTATTGCAAACTCAAAAACATTCAGTATACCAGTAACGAGGAAATCATTAAAAATGATACCATCCGGAAACGTATTTTCCAGGAAGTAGAGACATTGAACAAGGAACTCGCACAATACGAAAAAATTAAGGCACCAGAGCTGTTAGGAAGAGAATGGAGCATTGAAAAAAATGAGCTTACTCCTAAATTATCCTTAAAAAGAAAAGTGATCCTTTCGGAAAATAAAGAACTGGTGGACAAAATTTACAGGGAAAAAAACACATCCAACGAAACCCATTAATCCATCTTGACATCACATTTTCCTATCCGGAGCTTATAGTTTATAACAGAAAAACAATTATTATGCATGCATAATAATTGTTTTTTTTTCGTACATTTGTCAGGATGAATGATAAAAAGTATAAAGAAACGGTTGACTCCAAATTAAAAACTGCCTGGCAGCTGATCAGCCGCATGTACAATGCAGAAGCTGTGAAGCACGGCGGCACCATTGCAATAGGACACTTTTTACTGAATATTGACAGCACAGAAGGAGCGTATGCTTCAGATATAGCTCCCTTGCTTGGAACAGAAAGTACCTCTCTATCACGCATCATTAAGACATTGGAAAAAGAAAAACTCATTATCCGTAAAATGGATAAAAATGATAAACGAAAAGTGAAAATTGTATTAACGGATAAAGGGAAAAAAAATAAAGAACTTGCTAAACAGATAGTTCGTAATTTTAATGCATTGGTAGAAGAGAAAATAGGTAAGAAACAGCTGGCTGTTTTTTTTCAAATTACTCATCACATCACTGAGCTTGCCGAACAACAATACAGAATACTAAAACAAGGTTAAAAACTTTAACTATCTTTTTATATTATGAACAGAACCATAAAGAAAGTAGCCGTACTGGGTTCAGGTGTTATGGGAAGCCGCATCGCCTGCCATTTTGCAAACATAGGTGTGGAGGTACTTTTACTCGACATTGTTTCAAAAGATGCCGGACCGGATAAAAAATCCCGCAATAAACATGTCAATACAGAACTGGAAACGGCGTTGAAAGCCAATCCTTCCCCTGTTTACCGTAAAAATTTTGCAAAGCGCATCACCACCGGTAACTTTGAAGATGATATGCAGCACATCGCTGCCTGCGACTGGATCATAGAAGTAGTGATTGAACGATTGGATATAAAGAAACAGGTATTTGAAAAAGTGGAAAAGTTCCGCAAACCCGGCACACTTATTTCCTCCAATACATCCGGAATCCCTATTCACTTAATGAATGAAGGGAGAAGTGAAGATTTTCAAAAACATTTTTGCGGTACTCATTTTTTTAATCCTCCCCGTTATTTACGATTATTGGAAATAATTCCCACTCAGAAAACGGCACCGGAAATCATTGATTTTTTAATGCATTACGGAGAACTCTATTTAGGAAAAACGACTGTTTTGTGTAAAGATACACCGGCCTTTATTGCGAATCGTATCGGTGTTTTCGGGATCATGAATTTATTTCACACGGTAGAAAAAATGAATCTGACGGTGGAAGAAGTGGATAAGCTAACCGGCCCTGTACTGGGTCGTCCAAAATCAGCTACATTCAGAACCTGTGATGTGGTGGGACTGGATACATTGGTACATGTTGCCAATGGTGTTGCTCAGAATTGCCCTTCGGATGAAGCGATCAATACCTTCAAAATCCCCGGCTATGTTGCAAAAATGGTAGAGAATAAATGGCTCGGCAGTAAAACAGAACAAGGATTCTATAAAAAAGTAAAAGCTGCCAACGGCAAATCAGAGATTCATTCGCTGGATCTGAAAACGCTGGAATACAAAGCTTCGCAAAAAGTAAAATTCGCAACGCTGGAAGCAACCAAGCCCATTGATAACTTACGTGCCCGCATGAAGGTATTATTGGCAGGTAAAGAAAAGTTCAGCGTACCTGTTACTGCACCCAGAACAGTTCCCTGATTATTGTATGGATTGAAATTAGGGTTGGTGCTGTATAACCAAAGCAGGTTTTGACCGCATGAACCCGACAATGGCAAAACTGCACCGGTACTTACCAAATCTACACTGCTGCCCGAGCATAGCGACTCGTTATTTTGTGGCGAAGTAACACTGCCAACTGA
>CAZMRM010000219.1:0-6844 GCA_964568515.1 uncultured Chitinophaga sp.
TGAATTTTTTGTTTTTGTTTTCAAGACAAAAAGAAAAAGAAGAGAATAAATTTGGTACAAAGTTCCCGATACTCACTAAAATTTATATAAAGAACGCGAATGATTTAATCATTCGCGTTTTTATTTTTAATAATTAATCACAAAATTTTTTTTTATTCCGCAGATTTTACTTTAAAAGCTTTTATATTATATGTAAATGTTAACATAAAATAACGCTGTAATAGGTTGCTTTGTGTGTCTTCGATATAAATCTCTGTAATGTTTCTGGTAATACTTTGATTTTGTCCAAGTATATCGAATATAGAAAAGCGTACTTCAGCTTGTTGATTCTTAAGAAATTTATAGCCAAGACCTGCATTCCAAAGTAAAAAATTAGGATTGTATCCAGCTGATAATCCTTGATAATACTGGTGATTCAATTCGGTATTAAATACAGCATGCTTAAGAAAAATTAGATTCATCTTGACACGGCTGTTTTGATTGAAATAACGATTATTCAGTTGAGGATTCAATGAATTGATAGAGTTTGTGTAGTTTGAGTTAGAAGAGATCGTAAAATCAACATTCTTACTTATGTTACTATTGACAGAGAGCGAAAAATTATAATTCTGGGAATTAGAGTAATTGATTAAGTTATTAACTACACCCGGAGTACGGATAAAAGCAGAGCCAGCTGTTACATTAAGGATAGACCGGATAACGCTTAGTGGGAATCCATATGAAACAAAAGCTTTAAGATTCTCATAGCCGTTGACATTTACAGGTCTTGTTAATTGCGTCCCATTAACAAGTTTTACCCCGCTGATAATAGTGTCTTGATTTGCAAGATAAGTGCTGCTTGCAATGTAATTGTTGGAGTGTGTTCCGGAAATCATAATAAAGAAAGCAGTAGCTTTATCGGTATTTGTTAAAGAATAGCGAAGAAGAAGAGTATTATCATAGCTTTGTTTCAGATCCGGGTTACCAATACTCAATTGTATAGGATTATTATTATTCAAAACATTTTGTAGTTGACTAATACTTGGTGCATTTGTTTGGGTTCTGTAGATGATGCGAAGGTTATTTTTTGTGCTGAAATTAATTCGAAGCATTGCAAAAGGTAATATATTTTCAAATTTTCTTGTTAAAGTAAATTGATATGGATATAGCTGTTCACTGTTCAAAGAAGAAAGCTGATAATTAGCATTGGCTACCAATTGCACCGTTTTATTATTGAACCGGTAACCTAAACCTCCTCTGTGTGTGACATAGTCGTTATCAAATTGGTTGGATAATGCTGTATCCAGACTGGAGTAACGCTCATCTGCAAGTATATAATTGTATGTTTTTTTTTCGCTGTTATTGAATTGAAAAGTATTAGCATAACTGGTGATCAAAACACTTTTTTCTCCCAAAGGCTCTGTATACATAAAGTTACTTCCTAATGTTATTCCTTTTCTATCGGAAATACTTTGTTGATCGAGTATAGACGTATAAGCAGAATCTCTTAAGTATTCATTGGATGCATACAGGTTGTTTTGTCCATCTGAAGAATTGATACCTGAAGAAAGTGTAACTGAAAGGGTTCTTCCTTTTTTATTGAATTTATGACGAAACATCAAATCATCCGAAAAATTATAGGCACCGGTACGTGAATTATTATTATTGTTAGTATTGCTAAGTAAAATTTCACCAATCGCAGAAGTACCATTTAGTGAGCTCCTGGAATTATTTTGTTGGACAGAAAATTTTGGTGTAAATAAAATGGAATTATTGCTGTCAATTTTCCATTCCAATCTCATATTAAAACGATGATTGATATTTTTAACTGTAGAGTTGCTGTATTCATCATAAACTTGTCCTGAATCACTGGCAAGTATATAGTTTCTATGAACATTTAGTAACGTCCTGTTTGTACTTTGATTTAAAAAGTAGCTACCAGTGACCTCAATTTTTTTACTCCAGCTGTCGGTGTAGTTTATCCCTAATGCGTGAGTAGTAGCAATACCACTTTTGTCATTTGTTAGAAAATTATTTGTTCCATTGTTACCACCTGGGCCGCCACCTCTGTTGCCTCCACGGGATCCATTTGATTGAGACCCGCCAGAGACACCTGTTAAATCTTCAGCTGAAAAATTTTGTTCATTGACATTATTGGACAGTGCCATAACTGAAATTCGTCGGTCACCATTAAAAAAATTTAAATTCCCACCAGCTTTGTATACATCCGAGTATCCATAGCCGGCGTATACCCTCCCGAAAGTTCCATTTTTCATTCCTGGTTTAGTAATGATGTTGATCGTTTTAGAAGTATTACCATCATTAACCCCGGTAAATTGTGCCTGATCGCTTAATTGATCAAACACCTGAATTTTATCAACTACATCGGCAGGTAAATTTTTAAGTACTGCATTTACATCATCTCCAAAAAAAGGTTTGCCATCTACTAACACTTTTTTTACATCTTCTCCATGTGCCTGAATAGTTCCATTTTGTGAAGTAATACCTGCCATTTTTGTTACAAGATCTTCGGTAGTTGCATCAGGGTTTGTTTTATAGCTGCTTGCATTGTATTGTGTAGTATCACCCTTTTGAACAGCAGTAGGCGCCTTACTTTGTACCACCACATCGTTTAATTGTTGGCTGGACTGTTCTAACAAGATGTCGGATAGATCTAAAATATCATCCTCTATTACTATCGGTTGATAGTAATTTTTGTATCCCAAATAGGTTGCTTTAAAAATATAGTTGCCCTTTGTAATGGCACCAATTGAAAACCTACCATCAAGATCTGTTGTGTTTCCTTTATATAGACTGGAATCATTAGGGTTCAGTAAAATAGCACTGGCTCCGATCAACGGCGACTTATCCTTTGAATCTTTTAATATTCCTGAAAAAGTTGCATTTTGAGCAAAGAGTTGAGAAAGTGCAAAACAATAAAAAATAAAAGCGGCTATTATTTTTTTCAAAATACGGAGAGGTTAAAGGATTATTGCTATGGACGTTTTGCTAATACTAAAGTTTAAGCAGCCCCAAACAAAAATTATTCCTTGGAAATAAGTTAACATAAATAAGATCAATCTTCAATTTTCCAGTTAATCGGTTCTTTACCCTGATGTTCCAGAATTTTATTTGTTTTAGAAAAGTGTTTGCATCCGAAAAAAGCGCCCCTGGCTAAAGGGGATGGGTGTGCGGCCTTTAAAATAAAGTGATGATCCGCATTAATGAGTTGCTCCTTAGTGTGTGCATAACGGCCCCATAAAAGAAAGACAATTCCTTTCTTTTCATCTGAGATCTTTTTAATTACAGCATCTGTAAATTTTTCCCATCCTTTGCCCTGATGTGAGCCGGGTTGTCCTTCTCTCACTGTTAAAGTTGCATTTAAAAGTAAAACACCTTGTTGCGCCCAACTTTCCAAACCTCCTTTTTCAGGTATCGCAAATCCAAGATCATCCTGCAACTCTTTGAATATATTCACAAGTGAAGGCGGTTTGGGAACATTTGGTCCCACCGAGAAACAGAGTCCATTGGCTTGTCCGCGTCCATGATAGGGATCCTGGCCGATAATGACGACCTTAACTTTATCGAAAGGGGTGTTGTTAAATGCAGCAAAAATTAATCGGCCAGGAGGAAAAATGGTATACTTTTCACGTTCAGTAATAAGAAATGCTTTTAACTCTTTAAAATAGAGTGTTTTAAATTCATCAGAAAGTTCTTTTTTCCATGTTTCTTCAATTGTTACGGTTGGGGCGGTTTCCATATATAATATTATCAAATTGTTAAAAAATATCGATGAAATTAAATTATTGAATGTTAAAAAAATATTCTACAAATGCTTTGTGAACAAGGATAAATACACTATTTTTGTTTATATAAACAGTTTTAAATCAGATTTTTCAAATGAAAAAGATCATTTTAGTTTTACTTTCTTGTTTCACACTTAGTGCCATGATTACTTCATGTAAAACACATGATCACTGTGCTGCTTATACAAAAATAAACAAAATAAAAACTGAAAAGGAATTTTTGCGTATACAAGAAAAACCCATTTAGTATTTATTAACGCTTAAATAAAAAAAATGAAAAAAATTATCATCGTTTCTGCCGCTGTATTCTTCAGTTCTATTTTGTTTTCCTGCAAGCCTGCTGCGCATTGCCAAGCATACTCAAAGGTTTTTAAACCAAAAGTAGACAAAACGGAAAAAGCAATATAATTTAATGAACTGGTTATCTCTTACTACTGAACAACAGTTAGAAGAAATCGACAAGCTTTCATTTGATCCGGAAATAAAAGGAATTCTTTTATTTAAGCATAGCACACGCTGTTCAATAAGTTCCATGGCTTTAAGCAGGTTGGAGCGTAATCTGAACGGTTCCGACAATTTGCCCGTTTATCTTCTCGATTTGCTCGACTATAGATCGGTATCCCGTCATGTAGCTGAAAAATATAATATTATACATGAATCGCCCCAGGTTCTTCTTATTAAAAAGGGGCGATGCATATATACTGCATCCCATTCAGAAATTAATGCTGCAGATATTTTATCGGCAGTAACTAGTAATTAAAATAAATTGTTTGCTTTAGATCTGCATTCAAACTTTTTGCAACAGGGCAGGTTCTGGCTGCATTTTCAAGAAGTTGCTTTTCTTTATCCGTATAGGTCTTACCATTCATTGTAAATTCCACAATTATTTCTGATACTCTTCTTGGATTGGATTCCATAATTTTTGTAATTTCTATTTGCGTACCATCAATATTCATATTGTGCGTGTTAGCGGTTATTCCCATGATTGTAAGCATACAAGATCCTAATGATGTCGCAAGTAAATCAGTGGGAGAAAAGGCTTCTCCTTTACCATTATTATCCACAGGGGCATCTGTAATGATTGATTTTCCGGATCTGAGATGGGTTGCTTCCGTTCTTAAATTACCACTGTAAACAATTTTTGATGTTTTCATTTCGAATAAGGTTAATGTAAATTAAGTATATTTGTATCAGATATTATTTAACAAAAATAAGGCAATGATCAGAAAGTTTTTAACTTTTTTATTTATTTCTCTTTTTTGCTATCATTCGATTGCACAAGAAGTAAAAGATGAATCCAATAAAGAGGTATTGAAAGATGATTTGACACGCTTAAAAAGTGGAGAAGATTTAAATGTTCTTTACAGAAATGAATCGTCGTTTGGTGTTTATATCCATACAGCAGGAGGATTAGGGCTGGCATACAGAAGAGGGAAACACATTACAGGTAAACGTAAACGTATGTATGAAATCGAAACTCAAAATTTTAAACATCCAAAAGAAATAAAAAGTATCAATCCTTATTATGATAATGCAAAGGGGTTTGTTTATGGAAAATTAAACTCTTTGCTGATCATTCGTCCAGGGATTGGTATACAAAATATTTTATACCAGAAATCAGATAAACGCAGTGTTGAAATACGCTATTCCTATTTTCTTGGTGCATCGCTTGCATTTGCAAAACCTGTATACCTTGAAATCAAACGACAAAATCAACAGGAAGGTCCCCCAACAACCGAAAGATATGATCCACAGGTTCACTCCATTGATGAAATTTATGGGAAAGCACCCTTCTTTAAAGGCATAGAAAAAACAAAAATTCATCCTGGTGGTTATGCAAAATTTGCCTTGAGCTTTGATTATGCAGATCGTTATAATGGTGTTAAAGCAGTTGAAACGGGTGTGATTGTGGATGTTTATCCGAGGGTTATCCCAATAATGGCTTTCAATAAAAATCAACAAGTGTTCATTTCCTTGTTTTTAAAATTCAGCTGGGGAAAAAAATGGTTTTAATATATTTTTGAAAAACACATGTCAGAAGTCATAGAGGTAGCAGAAGAACAAAAATTTAAACGCAAACCGGATTGGTTAAGAGTAAAACTTCCTACAGGAAAGGAATATGCGCAGGTTCGTGAAATTGTTTCGAAGCATAAATTACATACTATTTGTGAAAGTGGTAACTGTCCAAATATGGGTGAATGTTGGGGAGCAGGTACTGCTACCTTCATGATCCTTGGAAACATCTGCACACGGTCCTGCGGATTTTGTGCTGTAGCTACCGGAAGGCCATTACCGGCTGATCTTAAAGAGCCGGAAAGAGTCGCTGAATCTGTGCGATTAATGAACGTGAAACATTGTGTCATCACTTCGGTTGATCGCGATGATTTGAAAGATGGTGGTTCCATCATATGGGTAGAAACCATTAATGCTATCAGAAGAGTGAGCCCTCAAACCAAGTTTGAAACGCTGATTCCTGATTTTCAAGGAAAATGGGAAAATTTGCAACGCATCATTGATGTCAAACCTGATATCGTATCACACAATCTGGAAACAGTCCGTCGCCTGACAAAGCAAGTGCGTATACAGGCAAAGTATGACAGAAGTCTGGAAGTGCTAAAAAGATTGAAGGATGCCGGATTAAAAACAAAATCAGGAGTCATGCTGGGTTTGGGAGAAACGGAAGAAGAGGTGATTGAAACAATGAATGATTTAAGAGGAGCCGGATGCGATGTATTAACATTAGGACAATACTTGCAACCTACTCCTAAACATTTACCTGTCGCAGAATTTGTACGACCGGAAAAATTTGCCAAATTCAAAGAAATTGGATTAGAAAAGGGGTTCCGCTTTGTTGAAAGTGGTCCGTTGGTTAGATCATCTTATCATGCAGAAAAACATATTTTCTAAATACTGATGCAAATGATCCTGATCCTGCAAAGTCAAAATAAGATATGAAAATAAATGCGGTGCAAGGGTACCGCATTTTTATTTTCAGTATATCTTTACAAAAAAATTAAGAATGAAAAAAATAAAGGTTGCCATTAATGGTTTCGGAAGAA